>CAZPKD010000008.1:0-14905 GCA_964587115.1 uncultured Gammaproteobacteria bacterium
AATTAAAACACCCAACCCGGGCCAGAAAACTAAAAGACTTTTTGGAGTAACTTGACTTTTTTTACCATAAGAGTTAGATTCTTAACATGAAAGAGAAAACCACTCCAACACAAAGAGTTCTCAATCTTTGGGCAATTATTCTTATTCTCTGGAGCTTTTATCGAGTTAACTTCAAATTACCCGACTGGTTTGATGAATTTATAGCTAAACCGTTAGTCTTTGTTTTGCCGGTTTATTGGTATATAAAAAAATACGAAAAAATAAACTTCTTTAGTGCTTTAGGTTTAAAGACAAAAAAAATAAAAAGTGATATTTTTATGGGATTTGTTATTGGCGGACTTTTTTACTTAGCGGCGGTTTTGGCCAATTTTTTGAAATATAAGAGATTAATTCTTTTTAACCGGTCAATTAGTGATCCAAAATTAATCATTTTGACAATTCTTATTGCTTTAGCGACCGGAATTTCCGAAGAAATTTTGTCTCGAGGATTTGTTTTAAAAAGACTTTATCAAGAATCAAAAAACATTTTTACTTCTTCTTTTTTTGCCAGTATTTTGTATTTTTTTCTTCATATTCCCATGCTTTTCACCAACCCTAAAATTACCGGAGGTTTCTTAATTTTTTTTATGGGAACAGACCTGGTTTTAAGTTTGATAACTTCTTTTATTTTCTTGGGAGGAAGTGGTTTATTACTGCCGATCTTAATCCATAGTTTTTATAATATTGCGATTCTACTTTTTATTTAATTTTTCCCCGGATTGATTTTTAGTTTTCATATAACCAAAAAATTTCTTCATTTTCGTATTTTATTTTAATTACTTTACTCATGTCTATATTTACATTATTAAACTGATCTGGGTAGCCAACAAATAAAGTTTTCTTTCCCCCTGGGTCATAATTAAACTTAAAAGAGAACTTATCAAACTTTTCTACTTGGCCAAAGCCATATTCGTCTGGAGATGATAGTTGAGCTTGTTTTTGGTAGGTGATGGGATCGAATCCTAAATAATAAAGGAAAAAAATATAGGGTTGCCCATAACGTTCAGTAACCACGAACCGATCGAATCTATTGTAATTTAATTTGACATAGTTGGTTAATTCTTTATAACCACATTGCCAAGCGCGTTCCACATAGGCCCTTTTTGGGTAGTGGAAAAAATAGATATCCCAACTTCTGGCAGCAAAAAACAGATAGGCAGCGACGACAAAAATGATCAGGAGATTGTTTATGGGTGTTTTTTTAACAGTTTTCAATAGGGAAAATATTCCGTAGGCAGTAATGATTTCTAAAAAGAAAAAAAATATTTGTGACCGATTTATTGAGGCTTCTTGCCAGGTAAGAATACTAGTGATTGGTGAAACTAAAAACAGCATGGTAATCAAGGCGCGATTTTTTTCTTTATTCTTAAAAAGAAAATAAAACCCTACCAAGAGAAATATATATTCGATAACGGTTACCGGACTTATTCCTGGATAACCGAATCTGGGGTTTGTGTCTCCGGTAATAAAGATGAAATTTGGAGATAATTGGTCAAAATATTTTTTAGTTATCTCCCAAACTCCTTCGGTTAATTTGTTGTGCCAGAGTCTTGTTGGGTGTTCCCCTCGATATTCAGCAATCCGCATGGAAAAGCCGGGGTTTTTATAAAAAAGCAGATTATTGACCCTGCCCGTTCCTAACTTAAAGTCAATGATAAAAGGAACGGCGAGAACAAAAAAAGTTATCAAAAGAGTGATTAGATTTTTTCTGATATTTTTTTTGAGCATAAACAGGAGAATGACGAAATAGATTAAAATAAAAAATCTGCCCGTATGATAAGAAAAAGCCGCGGCTACAGCCGACAAATTCCCGATCATTAACCAGAGGGATTTTTTTGTTTTTGAGAATTTGATTAGGAATATTAAAGACAATAAAATAAAAAGACTGGCCAAAACACCTTCGTGAGCTTGTCTGGAAAGAAGGTATAACGCCGGGGAAAGAGCGGTTAAAAATGAAGCCATCAAACCAATGGTTTCATTTTCAAATAAGGATTTAACTAATAAAAAAACTGCCAAAACAATTAGAATCCCAGCAATATTACTAACAAGTCGAGTAGAGAACTCATTCAGACCAAAAGTTTTTATAAAAGGGATGCTTAGATATGAATAAAGCGGTAGTTTATTGTCGGCAAAAGATTTGAGTCTTAAAGGAGTTGAGACGCCATATTCGTCCTTGCCGGTTTTTATAATTGAATAGGCGTTGTAGCCAAAAGCGGCCTCATCAGCGTTAAGACAAGGGAAATTGGCCACTGGTTTATAGAAGGTAAAAAAGATTGACAATAAAACAATCAATAATAAGAATACAGAAACAGTTTTTTTTGAGATTGATTTAATCATTGTTAAATAAACTTAAAACTTGATCGTCATTTTTAATAAAAGTTGACTTCAACAGTTTACGTTTGTTTAATATTTTTGGTAATAATTTTATCGCCATGAATAAACCTTTAATTAAGGCCCAATCTTTTTTAATCAAAGCCGAAAAAAACATTTTAGGAAGTGATTTTATGTGTGAATTTATCTTGTCTTTGTCGGTAATATTTTTCCAATGGAAAATAAATTGATTACGATAAACTATTTTTAAAACATTCTGTTTTTTAAAAAACTTACCGATGGTTGTTTCATGGTGATGTTCGACTTTTACTTGAGGGTTAAATAGAACATGATAGCCGGTTTTCCAGGCCCGATAGGAAAGATCAATGTCTTCCCAATAAAAAGGCGAATATAGTTCATCAAACATACCCAGTTTTACAAAAATATCTTTTTTAAAGATCATTGAGCCGCCCTCAGCCCAAAAGTTTGCTTCAATTTTTTGTCTTTGTTTTCGAAAATGGTGGAGTAAGCCATTTTCAAATCTGGCGGTATTGCCACCGACTAGTTGTCCATTGCTTTCAAATTGAGCAAAAGAGACGGCAAACAATTTGTCATCTTTCTCAAAAAGACCGAGAGCTTTTTCAAACGATCGATCTTTAAGAATAACATCAGAGTTAAGTAAAAAGACATATTGACCATGGGATTTTTTTACCCCCGCATTAACATTGCTGGCAAAACCAAGATTTTTTTGGTTGTTATAAATCTTAGCGGTGGGAATAATTTTATGAACCGCCTCTGTAATATTTTCCAAAGGATAGTCATTCATAATGATTATTTCCGAGTCTAAAAAAAACTGCCTGTTAATTTCAAGATTGTGACAAAAAATGTCGGTATTTTTATAGACAGGGATAACAATCGAGATTAACGGTTTCATATTAGGTGAAAATTTTCTTAACTCTATTTTTAAACTTTTGATAATTAAAGGCTGTTTTGACAAAAGATTGGCCGTTACTAATAATTTTTTCAGCCTTTTTCTGATTATTCAGACAATACACCATATCCTTAATGAGTGATTTTTCGTCGTTAAACAAAAAGCCGGTTTTCTTATGATTAATAACTTCTTTTGGTCCACCAGCTTGATAACAAAAAGTCAAGCATCCAGAAGCCATCGCTTCAAGCGGGC
Source organism: uncultured Gammaproteobacteria bacterium (assembly GCA_964587115.1). Taxonomy (GTDB): domain Bacteria; phylum Patescibacteriota; class Microgenomatia; order UBA1406; family GWC2-37-13; genus JAAZNM01. The sequence continues at coordinate 3,533 of CAZPKD010000008.1, forward strand.
TAATGCCAAAATGTTCAACCAATTCCGGCGATTTATTTTCATCGATACCAAAACCGGCAAAATGCCAGTAAAACATCGACTGTTGATATAGTTTAAAAAGTTCTTGAAAAGACAGATTAGGTTTAAAAATAATCGAACTGTCACCGTCAACGATACGAACAAGATTATTAAAATAATTTTTATCTTCAAGGTTTAGTCCTCCAGCAAGAATTAATTTAAAATCTTTAAATAAAGGATTATTTTGTTTTATTTTTTTAAATGTTTTTATCATCAAGTCTTGTCTCTTTGAATGAAGGTGACTAAAAAAACGACCGACTGACAAAATTATTTTTTCTTTTTTTATCTGATTAGAATTAATTTTTATGAAAGCTTCATCGAGGTAAAAATAGAGTAGGTTAGTTTTAATCTGCCAGCGGCTTAATTGTTTTTGGTTAAACTTGGAATGAGTTATAAACCGGTAGTTAATGGTTTTTAGTTTGTTGACCAAATTCATCCGGTAAAGGTCTTTCTTTGGAATCATGGCATAAACAAAATTTTTTTTAGCACCGGAGAAAAAATAACTGCCATCGGTAACATACAAAAAAACATCAAAATCTTTTGTAATAGAAAGTTTTTTTAATAGATTAGTTTTTTTACTAAAAACGTCAGGAAGAAAAATTACTTTCTGAGTAAATTTAAGGGAAAATTTATTCTGAAATTCTTTTGTAAGATTATTGTTCCAAAAGATATAAGGTTGATAACCTTCTTCTTCAAGGGTTTTTAAGACAGAAAGAGAATATTTTTCTCCGCCACCTAAGATATTAAGATAAGGGTCATAAAGGGCGACTTTTTTGTTTTTCATATAGAAATAGGTAGGTAATGGTTTTAGAAAAAGCCTGATATATACTTTCAATTATACCAACGGGACCATCGAGAAAACCGGCATGTTTAATCAGCCGGCGAGAAAATTCACCCAAAAATTTTCTAAAAAATATTATCGTATTTGTCTTTTTTTTTGCCGAAGATAAAAGATCGGCTTCAATATTTTCAAAAATAATGGTTTTTTCGATCATTTTTTCTACATCACCATGAAAATGGTGATCCAAAGGGTTTTGTAAGAAGGCACAATTTCCTTTAATTGTGGGAGTGGAGTGAATTTGTTTTGGCCAATCTTTAAAGAACTTTTTATTGATTAATCTAATCTGGTAATCTGGCCACCAACCACCATGTTTTAACCAACTGGTTTCAAAAATATTTTTTCTTGGTACCTTATAATAAGCAAACTCTTTGTTATTAAGAGTTTTTTTTATTTCTTGAGCAAGCTTTGGGGTGATTCTTTCATCGGCATCGAGAATAAACACCCAGTCGGTTTTTGCTTGCTTTATACCAAACTTTCTTGCCGGTTCGACATAATGAGAAAAGGGAAAACTAACAACTTTAGCACCCAGTTTTAAAGCTAAGGTGGTGGTTTGGTCAGCGCTTTCCATATCAATGACGATGATTTCGTCAGAAAGAGTTAACGCTGATTTCACACAATCGGTAATATTTTTTTCTTCATTATGAGTATAGATAAGAACAGTTAGTTTTTTATTCATACTATCTAATGTTATAAACTTTTTTTAAGCTTTCGGAAAGCTCAAGAAAATTTGTACCCCGCGTTGTCAATTGGAAACAATTGTCTTTTTTATTTATCATATCAATGATTGTCTGTTCCTTAATTCTTTTATTGACAGCATCTTTACCAACGACATATTCATTGATCAATTTGTCTTTCATTTGTTCTTTAGTTAATCCTTGACAAGTATTTTGTTGATTATCTTTTAAAGTATTTAAAAGATACATGGTGACTGATCTTTCAAAAGTAACTGGAAAAACGACAAACAGCGAGAGATGAATTGAAAAAGCAACCAGAAGTGCCGCGATCATTGATTCAAGGTGCTTTTTTATAAAAGCCGAATGAATAACCGCGATTAGAAACAGTGTCAATACAAATGATGTTCCTAAAAGCATTGTTCCCCGATAAAAAAGGACTTTTTGGCCGCCAAAAAGAGAGGTGTGAAAAAGAGGCAGATAAATTAACGAAAAGACAGAAAAAATAACAAAATAAATTATTATTATTGGTAATGTTTTTTTCATAAGCTAATTTCTTTATTAATGATTAATTTATTTTGGTAATTTTTGATATTGATGATAACCCGATCAAATTTTTTCTTTACAAAAAAAGTTATCTGTCTGGTTCTCTCTGATAGAGGGTAGTTAACCAGGGTAATCAAATCATCAAGATTTTTAATATAGACTTTTTCATTGCCATTCATAAACGTTATCTGTATTCTAACCTTTTGCTGATCGCGGTTGATGATTAATTCTTTGCTGGGGTTAAAATAAAGCAAATTAAGGAAAAACTTTTTATCAGATCCTTGAGCGGCAACATCGCTTGGCGGTAACTTAACCTGAATTTTATTTATATCTCCACTTGGTAGGGGTTGGAGTTTGATTAAATAACAGTTGTTGTCTTCATAAACAATCTGATTTTGATAGAAGAGTTTAATTTGATCTAGTTTTTCTCGCTCAAAATAAGGTTTGTTGATTCTTAAGTAACTGACCCCGATTCTTCTAATAATCTCGTCATATTCTTGATTAGGAAAAAATCTTTCCAAATAAATTCTTAAGATTCCGTAATCATTAATAAAAATACCAGTGTAGCCATTAAATAAATTCAATTGGTGATAGGTTGACGATAATAACATTTGGGTGGCATAGTCCATGGAAGCATTTTTTTCCAGATTAAGAAACGGTAACTCCATTAATACCTTACCTTTTTTAGCATGATTTTTCAGATATGTATAGCCGTTATCTATATAATTTTTTTGCGTCGCAATAAGTTTTAAGGGAATGCTTTCAAGTAAAAAAAATAAAACGATACCTAGTATTAAAAGTTTATTTTTCCAAGCATCATATGTTTTTACGGCAAAGTAAACCAGAGCCAAGATGAAGAGTATTTCCCAACGATGAGTAACCCTAATTGAATGTAATAAATCCAATTTATTCAGGAATAGTAAATATGGCAATGGAATCTCTAAGTATTTGCCATTAGCGTTGAGTCTTGGCCCCAAAGAAAATACTAAGCCACAAACCCCCAACAACATAAAAAAGATATCGTTTACTCCCCAACCATTAGTGACTGATAGTTCTTTTTGTTTTTTTTGCCATTTAATCCCCCCAATCATTAGTCCCAGTAAGCCGCCAAAGCACAAAACCATACCGGGAAAGTATATTTTTTCTGGAGCCGTATGGCGATTAAAATTAATAAAACTTTTTATTGGCCCAAGAGAAGATAAGACCGTTCCCGAAATAGGGAATAAATAATCGGTTAGGTGACCTGAGTTCATCAGAATTTCATTAATATCCCGAGTAACATGATAGGTTTTTTCGAATTCAAAATAATTTTTTATCAAAAAAGGATAGGTCAATATAAAAAATATTATTAAACTAATAGAAACTTGTTTTATAAACAGGAAAACTGATTTTAGTTTTCTTTGAGAAAAAAGTATTTTGTAAAAAAACAGTAAACAAAAATACACGCCGACCATAAAAATGGTAAAAATACCGAGATAGACTGACATGTAAAACTGAATCGAAATGAATAAGCCGATAGACAACGCCTTAAGATAATTATTTTTACTTTCGACCAGGTCAATAAGATAATAAAGAACAACCATCATCGGCCAGTAACATAACATCTGAGGATGAATAATTTGATCAAAGAAATAAACGCTGTTATTAAAAAACAGACTGGCCAAAAATCCAGCCGTGCTGGTTTTAAAAATTTTTCTAAAAAGAAAAAAGACGACCAGATAATTGAGAAAAATAGTGATTAAAAAGATTAAATTTTGAAGAAGGATGGGGTTTTTGATAAAAAATAATGGAATTCCCATCAGGCTTTGACCGATAAAAGTGTCGGTAAAAAAAAGACTATTTTTAAAAGGGTAGTGACTGTTAGTTGTGTTAATGGATGACCACTGACCGGTAACAATCTTTTCTCGAGTCATAAATGTTTGCCAGCTAATAAAAGCCGTATCCCCCCAGTCATAGAAAGAGTGGCCAATATTGAAAATCAAACTGCGATTTATAACCAAACAAATCAACAACAGGAGAAATATGGCTTTTTTCATATCTTTGGTAATATTTTTTCTTTTATAAGATGAATCTTTGTTTTTAGAGGTGCATATTTTAGGCCGAATCTGATTCTATTTATTGTTTGATATTTTTGATGAATCGAGGAACCAGATCCACCGGTTGATTGGGAGACTTTATGCCAGATAATAATTTTTGGATCATAGATTAACTTAAATCCTTTTCTTTTTGCCCGTTCGCAGTAGTCACCGTCTTCATAGTATAAAAAGTATTTTTCATCCCACGGGCCAATATCGTTCCAAACTTGTTTGTCAAAACAAAAAAGACAACCGGTAATAAAATCTGTTTCTGCCCTTTTATCATATTGGCCATGATCGACTTCGTCGACTCCTCGGTGTTTTGTATAAACATTATCCCAGTCATTAATGCCACCTGCATACCAGATGACCTTACCCAAATCGGATTTTTTATATCTGGTTTTATGGTATTCAAAGCCCGGCGCATAATAGATTTTTCCACCAAAAATATGATTTTCATAAAAACATTTTTCTACCTGGGAAAGAAAGTTTTTATCAAAAGATATGTCGTTGTTGAGGACACAAAATTTGTCAATGCCCAAACTTAAAAAATATCTTACTCCTTGATTGATACCATAGGCATAACCGCCATTTTTTTCGTTAATTATTTTTAAGGATTTAAAAGAATATTTTTTTGTTTCTATTTTTTCTTTATTAGTTGAAACATCGGCGATATAAACCATTGCCTGGTTTGCATTTTCCACCATGGCTAAAGAATCTAAAAATTCCTTAGTCAGTTGGGGTTGGTTATAGTTTATGGTAATAATACCGAACATAGGTTTATGGGCTATACTGCCAATATTCAACCTTAACGTCTTTAGTGATATTCTTTTCCTTTATTTTTCTGGCAGTTTGAGGGATATGTTCTTTACGAAAAGTTTCAATCCTAAATTTATAAGGGTCATCTTCAATGATATACCAACAATGATTATTAACATAGCTTGTTGTCGATTCTTTGATTTTTCCAATTTTTGCGTAATAACTTAATAAATAGTTATAGGTGTAGGGGATAACCGGCGGAGTATAGATCCTAAGACAAAATCTTTGGTAGTTGTTTTCTTTAAAAAGGTAGTTGAGGACTTTTTGTTGAACTCTAATCCCAGTTTCCGCGACGGGTTTTGTGTTGTTGATTTGGTTATAACCTTTAAAGAGCAAATTTAGGAAAATAATCCCAAAAACAAAATAAGGAAGGAGTTTTATTAACTTATTTTTTGCCTTAGTAAGAAAGGATATCCCGATCGATAAAAATAAAGCAAGGTAATAAGAAAGACCTTCTAAATAGTTTCCCCAAAAATTGTCTTTGTAGAAACAAGAAAGGATAAAAATTAAACCGATTATCAGACCGACCATCTTTATAAATACTTGGTTTATTTTGGTTTGTTTCTTGACAAAAAAAATTATTCCAATAATTGCTAAGCCAAAAAGTATGTAGTTTATCCAACCATAGTTATTGGTAAAAAGACCTTGGTAATAAAAATCAAAAGTTTTCCACCGCTCGATGACGACTTCGGTAAAGGTTCTTGGATTGTAATATTTTGGTTTCATCAGAAATTCGACGATTGTTCTTGATTGACGGAAGTTTCTTAAAAGCTCAAAGGCGACCCTTGGTATTATCGGAATAATAAAACCAGCGGCCGCATAGGGAAGATTTTTTTTGGCAAAGAAACGCTTAAATAGTCTAAGAATAATCAGACTAATAAAAAATGCCAGATACAGAAAAATTCCATGAGGGACTTCTGATTCTAAAATCAAACCAATACTAAAGATGCTCAAAAAAACATATTTTTTTCCATCGGTTTTTAGATATTGGTATAGAGAGTAAAAAAATAAAATAATAAATGGAAAACCAACTGTTCCATTAATCATAAAGGACGACATCATAATCAAATAACTTGATCCGGTTGTTAGGGCGAGGAAAAGTAGAGCTGATGATCTATCAAAATATTTTTTCAGAAAAAAATAGCCAAACCCAGCGCAAAAAAGATTTATCAAAAATATAAAAATAACAAAACCCAATGGCCAACCATTGAAAACAACATAGGGAATAGATAGAAAATAATACCACCAAGCTCCATGAAAAATTCCTGGTATCCCGGTAGTTGGGCCGACTAATGTCGGTTTGAGATATCTGATAATTTGCTCAGCCTTAAGCATGTCTCGTCCCTGATCATAGGTATAAGGGAAGGTTTGATTAATGATTGGTGTTAATCTAAAATAGATGAAGAGAGAAATCAAAACCATCTCAATTAATATTATGGGCAGCCAACGAGGTAACTTCATGTCTAAATTATATAAAAAAAACCTTATTTATGGTTTTTATTTTGTTATTTTATCGATTCTGGCGGTTTATTCTTATTCGTTAATTGATCTTAATCTGACTTTGTTTAATCATCCGTTATGGAATAATTTTAGATCCTTTATTATTCAAATCGGTTATTTTAAAAGAGAATTGTCTTTTGGCATCTACACTTTTTTGATTTTAAGCTTATTTTTTCTCCAACATCTTTCTATTAAAGCCAAGCTTGATCCGGTAAGGTTGTCTTTTTTTATTGGGGCGATCTGTCTTTTTAGCTATCCATTTTTGTCACACGACTATTTTAACTATATTTTTGACGCTAAAATTTTAACTTTTTACGGTAAAAATCCTTATCTTTTTAAGGCGCTTGATTTTCCGAGAGACCAATGGACTCGTTTTATGCATTGGACCCATCGGACGTATCCCTACGGTCCGGTTTTTTTGATAATTACTCTAATTCCTTCCTTTTTGGCCATGGGGAAGTTCATCTTAAATTATTTTTTCTTTAAGTTAATGTTTATTGGTTTTTATTTGCTAATGATTTATCTTCTAAACAAAATTAATAAAAAATGGGCATTGCTTATGGCGGTAAATCCTCTAATTATCATTGAAGGATTGATATCACCCCACAATGATTTAATTGGATTGTCATTGGCGATTGTTGGTATTTATTTTATTTTCAAAGGAAAAAATCTCTTAGGGCGAATATTCTTTGTTGTTTCGGGCGGAATAAAATATGTTACTTTACCTTTAATTATTTTGTCTAAGTCAAAGAAGATTTTCAATATTCTGGCGATATTAGGAATTGTTTTTGGCATAGCTTATGCCAGTTATAAATTAGAAATTCAACCTTGGTATTTTTTGTCATTTTTTGCTTTTTTACCTTTTTTTCCCGAACTAATCGGTAATTTAGACATATTTTGGGCGGGTTTATTGTTTTCTTATTATCCATATGTTTATCTTGGCGGTTGGGATAAACCGTATAAAATGGTTATAAAGCATAATATCATGTGGATATTTTTAGGGTTAAATCTGGTTTATTTCTTCACAAAGAAGCTAATATTACGTTTTAAAGTTTCCTCTTAATTCTTTTATTTCTGTTATCAGAGTTTTTCCTTTAAGAGAAAAAATAACCAAAGAATAAACGGCGACGGCTCCGATAAGAGAAAATCCCAAATGAAGATAAATATTTTTTAAATAATTTAAAAATATTAATCGAGCAATAAGTAAATAAATTCCCATAACGATAGTAGCTAATAAGGGGGGGCCAAAAGCATTTGATAGAGAAAACTGAACGTTCTTTTTGGCGACCATGATTACCAAGATAAATGTCAAAGACATAATAAAAAAAGCAATCGAGATACCTTGATAATTAAACAATTTGATCATTAGGGGAACCAGTATCCAAATAAGGCCGGTCCAAAGGACCATAAAATAGAGGCTAAGCTTTACTTTACCGATTGAGTTAAAAAGGTTGATAAACGGTGAAGAAAGGCTAACTAACAGGGCTGATAGAGAAAAGAAATAAAAAGAGATGATGGCCGGTTGCCATTTTATATAATAGTTGGGAACGGCTTTTAAAAGCGAATCAAAGATAGACATTGCGCCGACAATAATTGGAAAGATAAAAAAAGATTCATAAAACAATATTTTCTCGACACTTTTTTTGAGAAGTTCTTTTTCTTTTTGAAAACGGGAAAAGATGGGAAAGGCAACCCGGTTTAAGTTATCCATGATCAGCCTTATAGAAAATTCACCATATTTTTTGGCAAAGGTGACAATTCCCAGAGTTTTTAAACCAATCACGCTTCCTAAGTAAATAATCAACAAGTCATCCTTAATGAGGGAGAGAAATGAGTTGCCTTGAAACGGTATTCCGTAAGCTAATAAAGATTTGGCTGAAGAAAAAGAAAAGGTAATTTTTGGAAACCAAGGGTGCATGATGTAAATTAAAATTACTCCTACGAGAGAGCGTAGGACAACGGCAATAACCAAACTATAGATGTCGAACCCCAAAAGGGAAAAGATAATGACACATAGATAAAAAACAACGTTTTCGATCAATTGGACAAAAACCACCTTATAGATTTTGACTTTTTTTTCCAAAAGAACAGAAGGAATTGATTTCAGAGATAAAAAAAAGAAAGAAAATAGAAGTGCCCAATAAAGATAAATAGCGTTATGAGGTAAATCTTTATATAACTTGAATAGGTTATTTGTTAGTAAAAAACCAATGATGATGGCGAAAATAGCCAAAAATAATTGAATAAAAAAAGCCGTACTCAAATCTTCGTCTTTGACCTCTGGTTTTTGAATAATGGCGGCCGCTAACCCCAAATTAGTAACATAGTTAAAAAAGTTCATCATGGCCAAAACTGTATTATAGATACCGAGCAGGTAAAGGCCAGATTTTAAAGTTAGAATAAAAAAGGCAACAAAACCGAGCACCGCTGAAAAACCGCTTTGAAAAAGAAGACTACTGGCGCTGATCGCTCCCCGGGCTTTAATTTTTTTTATTTCCTCGTCCATACTCATTAAATTACAAATTTCAAATCACAAATAACAAAAAACATCAAAATTCAAATAACAAAACTTAAAAGCGCAGATATCTTTTTTTTAGACAATCGCCTGGGCCCCCTCTTCAGATGGGGTGAGGCGGTCTAAAAAAAACGGTATCAAGCTTTTAATCATTGTATAATTAACTTTATGAAATCCTGGAAAAAAATCGTTTTGGAACTGTTTATTTTAATAATTATAGCAGTTCCTGCTTTTGGTTGTCTTTTTAACAACCAGTATTTTGCCATGCATGATGACCAGCATATTGCTCGTCTTTATCTACTTGATCAAGGAATAAAACAGGGAAGTTTATACCCGCGTTGGGTAGGGGAACTAGGTTTTAACTTTGGCTATCCGCTTTTTAATTTTTATCCGCCATTAGTGTATTATGTGGCCGAACTATTCCATCTCTTAGGTTTTAGCCTGATTCTCTCAATTAAATTGACATTTATTCTAGGTTTTATATTGGCAACGATTGGTATGTTTTATTTTCTTAAACGGCTAATTGGTCGTTGGCCGGCATTTTTAGCCGCCACCTTATATTCTTACTTTTTTTATCATGCTATAAATATCTACGTGAGAGGGGCGCTGGCAGAATTTTTTAGTATGGCAATTCTTCCGTTTGTTTTTTTAACCTTCGACAATCTTTATAGGAAGACCAACTTAAAAAATAGCTTATGGTTTGGACTGTCTTTGGCACTATTGGTATTAACCCATCCTTTAATTGCTTTTCCATCAGTGTTTTTTCTTGGTTTCTTTTTTCTTTTTTTCTTTTTTAATCATAAAAAAAGACTTTCTTTTTTTGCTCAGACTTTAATTGGCTCAATTTATGGACTTTTGTTATCAGCTTTTTTTTGGTTGCCGTCCTATGGCGAGCGGAAATATACTTTAGTTGATAATATTCTGACAAAAGAATTGGCTAACTATAAGATTCATTTTATTTATTTAAAACAGTTTTGGTACTCACCTTGGGGTTATGGCGGGTCAATTGCCGGACCAAACGACGGGATGACTTTTCAGTTGGGTAAAATCCACATTTTATTATTTTCGATTTCTGTTTTTCTTTTTATTGTTTACCTTTTAAGCAAAAAAAAATCTCGCGAGATGATCAGATATTTTAGTTTTTTCGTCTTTCTTTTAATTTTCAGCCTATTTATGTCTTCAACCCCATCAGTTTTTATTTGGGATAGGATTAAATACCTTTGGTATCTACAGTTTCCTTGGCGTTTTATGGCCTTCACGGGTTTTTTTATAAGTATAATTGGAGGTTTTCTAATATTTTTTATTCAGGAATTATTATCTAAAAGATTAAAAAATAAAACAAAAAAAATCATAATTGTTTTAACTGTTTTTTTATGTACTATAACAATTATTCGTTATCAAAAATATTTTCAAGCGCAAAAATATTTAGTTAACGATGATAAGAAGCTGACTACGTTTGAAGAAATTGCTTGGCGGGTAAGCAAGACTTCTTTTGAATTTTCACCTAAAGGAATAAAGACGGCTAAAACTGCCATTGGGACGACAACGATTGGTCTTAAAAAAAATGAGTTAACTCGAGACTTATTTAATATCTTTCCTCTAGAAAAAGATAGTTATCAGATTAAAACAACAACCAATCTTTTCCAAAGAAAAGAGTTTGATATTGAAACGTCGGTCCCAATTAAGTTTTGCCTAAACACTTTTAACTTTCCGGGGTGGAAAGCTTATCTCGATGGAAAGGGTATTACTATTGATGATAAAAACGATTATAAATTAATTACGGTTGATATTCCAAAAGGCAAACATCAATTAACATTTAATTTTTCTGATACACCAGTAAGAACAATTGGCAATTGGTTATCAGTCGTTTCATTTGTAGGACTAATCACTACCTTAATATATCTTCGTAAGAGTTGACGATACAAGCCTCATGAGGTGGTTTATTGGTTTCAAAGCTATAAATCGCTTGGATTTTTTTATTAGGGAAATAATAGTCAAGAAAAAACTGTCCCCAAAGAGAATTTTTTAGTTTTTTTGATCCTCCCCAAGGATTTTTTAATATGTCAGAATTGTCGGCAAAATAGATATATCGACACGAAGAGAACTTTCTGTAGTTTTTAGTAAAATAATTTTTTGCGTTGAGGCTTATCCTATTTTCAAAAAGATAATTACTTGAAGATTCATGAACCTTTATTCCAAAATAATTTATAAAAAGATAGATGACCAATAAAGCAACTGCCATTTTTCTGAATTTTTTATCTTTATAGAAGATAAAAAAAACATAGCTTTGGAAAAGACAAAGAAATATGATGGGGATCATAAGTCTTACCATCCAACGGTGGGGTAAAA
>CAZPKD010000009.1:0-13839 GCA_964587115.1 uncultured Gammaproteobacteria bacterium
TCAAGTCCTGTACCGTCCACCATTATTAAGGTAACCTATACAACCTCGCAGGTTGTACGAGGCTAATTTCCCGCATTTCACGATTGACAGAAAATATATTTTGTTCTAAACTTTACTCCATGCTTACGAAGTCTGATAAAAAATTTATTTTGGAGACAGTTTCTGGTGCGATAAGTGAAAATAATAAAATATTAGATAAAAATAATAAAAGTCTAATTAAAGAAATGACTGATTTATTTACTGTCACCAATGAAAGAATTGATGGCGTCATAGAGAAGCTTGATAAAGCCAATGAAAGAATTGATGGTTCAAACAAAAGAATTGATAAAGTTTTGGACAAATTGGAAGATCATCACGACACTTTGAATAATCACGAAAGAAGAATTGAAAAAGTCGAAGAAAAAGTTTTCACTACCACCACCATTTAAGGCGGGGTAGTATCTTTAAATTTGCCCCGCCGAATCGGCGGGTTTTTTTTATAAATTTTTATATAATAAAAACATATGTCAGAAATAAATTTAGAAAAAATGCGTCATTCATGTGCTCATTTGCTAGCGGCCGCAGTTATGGAACTATGGCCTAAAACAAAAAGAACGATTGGGCCGGCAATTGAAAACGGTTTTTATTTTGACTTTGATTTTGGAGACGTTAAGATCTCTGAAGACGACTTTCCTAAGATCGAACAGAAGATGCACGAACTAGTTAAGTCTTGGAAATCTTTTGAAAGACATGAACTATCCGCCTCTGAAGCAAAAAAAGAATATTCAGGTAATAAATATAAACATGAACTGATTGATGAGATCGCAAAAACAGATAAAGTAATTACTTTTTATAAGTCGGGTAACTATTGGGACTTATGCGAAGGTGGCCATATAGAAAATCCTGATAAAGTTCTTAAACATTTCAAGCTTCTTTCGATTGCCGGAGCCTATTGGAAAGGCGATGAAAAGAATAAAATGCTTACCAGAATTTATGGAACCTATTTTGCTACTAAAGAAGACTTAGACAAATATTTATGGCAAGTGGAAGAAGCCAAAAAAAGAGATCACCGAAAATTAGGTAAAGAACTGGATCTGTTTACTTTTTCAGAGCTTGTTGGTAGTGGTTTGCCGCTTTATACATCTCGCGGCGCTCTAGTAAGAAGGCTTTTAAACGAATATGTTGAAAAAGTCCAGTCACAAGAAGGATATGAACAAGTCTGGACCCCACAAATAAACAAAGCCGAACTTTTTAAGATCTCCGGACATTTTGATAAATATAGAGAGAATCTATTCAAAGTAATCTCAAACTATTCGAAAGAAGAGTTTTATCTAAAACCAATGAACTGCCCACAACATACGCAAATTTATGCCAGCCGACCAAGAAGTTATCGCGACCTACCGATTCGAATGACCGATTTTGCCATGTTATACCGTGATGAAAAACCCGGAGAACTTGGCGGTTTAGCTCGCGTCCGTTCTTTTTCTCAAGATGACTGTCATGTTTTTTGTCGAGAAGATCAGGTCGATGAGGAAGCAGATAAGGCTCTTTCAATGATCAAAAAAATAATGAAAACTTTTGGCTTAACTTATCGTTACCGACTTTCAACTCGTGATCCAAAACACATGGAAAAATATATCGGCGATCCGAAAATTTGGAACAAGACAGAGAAGTGGGCGGTTGAGATAATGAAAAGAAATAAGATTGAGTATTTTGACGGTCCGGGAGAAGCGGCCTTTTATGCTCCGAAAATGGACTTAATCGCAAAAGATTCTTTAGGTCGTGAATGGCAGCTTTCTACGCTTCAAATCGATTATTTTCTTCCGGAAAGATTCAACCTAACTTATGTTGATTCCGACGGTAAAGAAAAACGGCCCGTTATGCTTCACCGAGCCATACTGGGATCATCCGAAAGATTTATGATGGTTTTACTTGAGCATTATGCCGGAGCCTTTCCTTTGTGGCTCGCCCCGGTTCAAGTTTCAGTCATCCCGGTCTCTGATAAATTTATTAAAGAGGCTAAGGTTATTGAAGATAAGTTAAAAGATAACGAATTAAGAGTAGAGTTAAACGATGAGCGCGAGTCAGTTGGCAAAAAAATCCGCCAATCTACCTTGCAAAAAGTTCCTTATATGGTTATAATAGGGGAAAAGGAAGCAAAAAACCTAGAGTTCGTTTCAGTCCGGACTCGTGAAGGAAAAGATTTAGGACTGACAAACTTTAAGGATTTTGTTAACCATTTAAAAGACGATGTTCAGAAGCAGAAGTAATCGCTATATCCCAAGGAAATACTATTATCTAAACTATCGGATTGAGGCCGCCACTCTGAGAGTGATTGATGATCAGGGAAAACAGGTCGGCGTTATCACTCGGGATGAAGCGCTCAGAATCGCCCAGGAGAAAGGATTGGATTTGGTCTTAATTGCCCCCAATGCTAAACCTCCGGTTGCTAAAATCATCGACTTTAAAAAATTTTTATACCAAGAACAAAAAAAACAGCAAGAAGCTAAAAAAGGTATAAAAAAAAGCACGGTTAAAGATATTAAGCTGTCCTTGTTTATCGGTCCGGCAGATTTTGACAGACTGGTTAAAAAAGGATTGGAATTTTTAAAAGAAGGCAATCAATTAAGATTAAATTTGACATTAAGAGGCAGAGAAATCGTCAAAAAAGGCATGGCTTTTGATTTAATCAAACGTTATATAAGCCTTCTTGGCGAAGTTAATGTTTCCAGAGAGCCTAAGATTGAAGGTCGAGTCATCAGGACAGTTTTAGCGAAAAAAAAATAAAAATTAATAAACATTTATGGCAAAAATAAAAAACAAAACTAGAAAATCAGCCGCCAAAAGGTTTAAAATAACCAAAAACGGCGTGATTATGCATCGTTCTCATTACTTAAGACATTTGCGGGCAAAAAAAGGAAAAGGGCGGATAAGAAGACTTAAACAGATGAAAAAAGTGTATGGAACATATAGAACTAAAGTAAAAAAAATGTTAGGAAAATAATTATTAATTATTAATTAAAAAACATGGTTAGAGTTAAATCAGGTATTGCGACAAAAAAGAAACATCGTAAAGTCCTTAAACTGGCTAAGGGTTATTGGATGACCCGTCATAAGCAGTTTAAAAAAGCTAAAGAAGCCGTTCTTCACGCCGGCGAGTATGCTTTTGTCGGACGCAAAAATAAAAAACGCGATTTTAGATCACTTTGGATCATGAGAATCAATGCGGCTGTTCGACCTTTTGGTTTAACTTACAGTCAGTTTATTAAGCGGCTCAAAGATAAAAAAATCGAGATTGATCGAAAAATTCTCGCGCAAATGGCCGTCGACTATCCAAAAGCATTTGAAAAAGTCATAGAAAAAGTGAAATAATGAGTCTATGGACCTGGTAAAACAACTACGCTCTCAATTTAACCTCGATCTATCACAGGTAAAAAACCTGTCAGATTTGAACCAGTTGGAAATAAATTATCTTGGCCGTCAAGGAAAAGTAAACGATCTATTAAAAAAGATTAAAGACATTCCTGTTGCTAAAAAAAAATTATTTGGTCAAGAGGCTAATCGACTAAAACTATTTATTATTAAAGAAATTAAAAATAAAAAGAATGCTTTATTAAAAAATGAAGACGAGAATCAACAGATTGACATTACTTTGCCAGGAAAACAAATTCCTAAAGGCAGTCTCCACATCTTGACTTTGGCTATTGAAGAAATCAGCCAAATCTTTACTAAAATTGGTTTCATCAGAGTTTCTTACCCAGAGGTAGAATGGGAATATTTTGCCTTTGAAGCATTAAACATGCCTAAAGAACATCCCGCCCGAGACGACTTTGAAACTTTTTTTATCGACTTCCCTGAAGATGAAAAAATGGGAAAAATGGTTCTGACACCACATACGTCATCGGGACAGATTAGAGAAATGAAGCGGGTAAAGATACCACCGATAAGAATGATTAATATTGCTAAAACTTACCGACCCAACTGGGACACCACCCATGCCCCAATGTTTAGCCAGTTTGAAGGACTGTGTCTTGATAAGAATATTAATATCACTCATCTTAAAGGAACGATTGACTATTTTGCTAAGGAATTTTTTGGTGCTGATCGCGAAATCAGGCTAAGACCTTTTCACTTTCAGTTTACTGAACCTTCTTTTGAGGTCGATGTCAGTTGCGGCATCTGTCAAGGAAAGGGAGAAATTAATGGTAAAAAATGTAAAGTCTGTAAATCTGGTTGGTTAGAGTTGGGCGGGGCTGGCATGGTCCATCCCAACGTTTTAAAAGCCGGCGGCATTGATCCTCAGATATATTCTGGTTGGGCTTTTGGCTTTGGTCCGGAACGTTGTTTTATGATGAAAAAAGATGTTAAGATCGACGATATCAGACTCCTTTACGAAGGCAATATTAGATTTTTAGAGCAGTTTTGATATGAACATAAAAATTACCTATAATTGGTTACTCGAATTTTTGGAAACTGACGCGACCGCTTATGAAATTCAAGAATATCTTTCCCTGTGTGGACCTTCAGTAGAGTCAGTCCAAAAAATTGAGGGCGATTATGTGTTTGATATTGAAGTGACCTCAAATAGAATTGATACTGCCTCGGTTATCGGTATTGCTCAAGAATGTGTCGCTATCTTGCCCCGGTTTGGGAAAAAAGCCAAACTTAAATTTGATCCTCTCTCAAAATATAGCTTTAAAAACCTTAAACCGAGTGAAATTGACTGTTTAAAAATAAAATTAACCAATCAAAAGCTTTGCTCAAGATTTTCCGCCATTGTTCTTTCAGATGTCAGCATTCAATCGGCGCCTGAGTTTATCAAAGAAAGATTGGTTGCTTGCGGAATTAAATCCATCAATAACGTCGTTGATATCTCTAACTATTTAATGATTACTCTGGGCCAGCCGACCCACATTTTTGATTTCAACCAGATAAAAAAACTCTCTCTGACTTTAAGAGAGAGTATTAAAGGGGAAAAGGTCATTACTCTTGATGAAAAAGAAATTACTTTGCCTGGCGGCGATATTGTTGTTGAGGACGGCGAAGGTCGATTAATTGACCTTTGTGGAATCATGGGCGGGTTAAACTCTTCGGTAACCGCCAAAACTAAGAACGTTCTTTTATTTGTCCAAACCTACAATAAACAGCTTGTCAGAAAAACAACTATGACCACCGGTCAAAGAAGTGTCGCTTCGTCTTATTTTGAAAAAGGACTTGATGAGGAAAGAGTTGAATCAACGTTAGCCTATGGAGTTGAACTGCTTGAAAAATATGCTGAAGGAAAAATTGCTTCAAAACTTTATGATATTTACCCAGACCCTTATAAAGCAAAAACTGTTGCTCTAAAATATGAGGATATTGATAGGATCATGGGCATTACTATCAATAAAAAAGAAGTCAATACTATTCTTGAGGATCTCAATTTAAAATTTAAATTAAACTCTAGTAACCAATTAGTGATCAACGTTCCTTCTTATCGAAAATATGATCTTAATATTAAAGAAGATATCATAGAAGAAATTGCCCGCGTCTACGGATATTATAAATTACCCAACAATCTTCCCCCAGCCGTCTATGTTAAACAACCAAAGCAGTTTGAAAATCTATTTTTAGTTATCAGCAAAATAAAGTATTTTTTAAAACATCTTGGTTTTCATGAAACCATTAACTATTCAATGGTTTCTAAAGAACTACTAGAAAAGTTTGGCCTTAAAACAGGGACTCATCTAAAAATTAGCAATTCCATCTCAAAAGAGATTGAATATCTAAGACAATCGTTATTACCTTCTTTGGTAAAGAATATTAAAAATAATGAAGGCAAAGAGGCGGTTTTAAATTTTTTTGAAATTGCTAAAGTATATTTGCCAAAAAAAACCACCCTACCAGAAGAAAAATATCAAGTCGGCCTAGTAACCAATACTGATTTTTTTACTCTTAAGGGAATAATGGAAGCGCTTTTTAGAGAACTTAATATTGAGGACTATCAAATCAAGTCGTCAAAAAAAAGCTTATTTACTACAACCCAAGGAGAAATTATCATTAACAAAAAAACCGTTGGCTATTTTGGCCAACTAAGCAATCATTTCCGGTCAAAAAACAACATTAAAGAATCTGTTTACCTTCTGGAAATTGATTTACAAAGTTTAGTCGAGAATTTTAAACTAGTATCGGTTTATAAACCAATTAATCCTTTTGCCGTCATTAAACTTGATCTAACGATTGGACTAACTAAAGAAAGAACTTTTTCTTTAATAAAAGAAAGGGGGCTCAATACATCAAAGTTTTTACAGAAAATTGAATTTTTAGGCCTTTACCAAAATAGGGTTAATTTACGCCTTTATTTTTCTTCACTGGCAAGAAACTTAACCGAAGAAGAGGCCAAAAATGAATTGGAAAAAATTAAGGAGTCGGTGCTAAAGTAGGCGTTGGCTCTGTATAATCCCACGGTTTATTTAAACCAAATTTAATCGTTGATTCTCCAGTTTTATCTTTTTCATTAGTGGCGGTAACTTTAACTTCGTAAACACCATCACCACCAAGTTCGACCATCTCATCAATTTCCTGTTTTTCTTCATTATAATTCCATTTTTCACTTCCATTTATATATACCTTAACGTTCTTTATTTTATAAATACTGGTAATTTTTGCTTTAATATTAATTTTTTTGTCAGTTATTGTTTGATGGTCAGAGGGTGATTTAATTGAAACGACCACACTATCAGCCGAAGCATCAGATGTTTCAGTCGGCGCATGGTATTTATCATCAGTTTGTTCACGCGCCCAGGCGTCAATCGCTTCCTGCCATCGATTTTTTCCATCAGTGGAAACTGGATCATTTTCCGTAATCATTATGTATTCTTTCTCTTCGTAGTTGCCGGTTTTTATTTCAACATCGTTGGCAAGCTTACCGGTTGACTTGGAAATTTTTAGCTTTTTATAAAAAGGGGAGACATCTTTTGGTTGGGTCCCATCGATAAAGTATTCTGACCTGGTTGGATAACCCTCTTTTGGTAAACCACCTAAATAGGCATCAATTTCAATCGCTTTAACTTTATCTGGCTTATCGATAAAACCATCTGAATACTTGATCTTTTTTTTATCATCAGTTTCACTAAAAATCTCCCTCATTACCTTATACCAAATCGGGGAGGCTCCTGTGGCTCCTGAGGCAATCTTAGGATTCATTTTTGAATTGTCATTATTACCAACCCAAACCCCCACGGTGACTGATTTGGTGTAACCAAAAGTCCAGTTGTCTTTTTTATCATCAGTTGTGCCTGTCTTTACGGCAACGGTTCGACCAGGAACATTTAAATAAGAATTGGGGCCAAACTCAATCAATCTGGCATTATTATCAGAGAGTATATGTGAAATTAGAAAAGAGACTTCTTTAGAAAAAACTGATGTCTCTTTCGATTCTTTTCCCGTATATAATAATTTATTTTTATAGTCTCTAATTTCCGTTACTGAAAAAGGCTCTTTTTTCGTCCCCCCTCGGGCAAAGATGCTATAAGCCGAAGTAAGATCCAGTAAAGAAACCTCGCCGCCACCTAAAGTTAAGGCCAACCCAAAACGATTAAGGTTTTTATCGGTCGGCGCAAGAGAGGATAGACCCATCTCCGACGCTTTTTCCATGAAATTTTTAATACCAACAATCGATAAAAGTTTAACGGCAGGAACATTAATTGAGTTACCAAGAGCAAAACGAAGCTGCATGGGTCCATGAAATTTACCGTCATAGTTTACTGGAATGTAATCTTCGACTCCTTGATTAGGAAAGACTGTTTTTAAATCCATAATTACGGTTGAAGGGGTATAACCCTTTTCTAGGGCTAAGGCATAAGTAATTGGTTTAATGGCCGAACCTGGCTGTCGTAAACCTAATGAAGCATTAAACTTGCCAAATTCTTCATTAAAAAAATCATAGGAACCAACCATGGCTAATATTTCACCCGTCTTTGAATCAAGAACAACCACGGCTCCATTGGTAACTTGATAATCTTTTAAGGATTCAATTTCTTTTTTTACAATTTCCTCAACTTTTTTTTGCATGGTTAAGGAAAGAGTTGTCTTTATCTTAACTCCTTGATCAAAGATTTTTGATCCAAACTCTTTTTCAACTTGATCTTTGACATAAAAAACAAAGTGAGGGGCATTAATGGCAAATTTAGGCGAAAGAAACTTAACGCTGTCAAGTTGGGCTAGGGCGTTTTTTTCTTGATCTTTGGTTATATATCCATCTTCGCGCATTCGTCGCAGGACATCTTTTGTTCTGCCTTTCCAAGCGTTGGTTTTACCGATAAAAGGTGAGTAATAAGGAGGATTTTGCGGTAAACCGGCCATTATGGCCGACTCAACCAAATTTAGCTCTTTTGGTTGTTTACCAAAATAAGCATTAGCAGCCGAACCAACTCCATAATAATTACCGCCATAAGGAACTTCGTTAAGATACATCTCTAATATCTGGTCTTTAGAGTAACGTCTTTCTACTTCGAGCGAAAGAATCATTTCTTTGATTTTTCTAGGAATGGTCTGTTGTGAAGTTAACAAGACATTTTTGATCAACTGTTGAGTAATCGTTGATCCGCTTGATAATCTGTGATAAATAATCATATTAAAAACTGATCTTAAAATACCAGCCTGAGAAATACCCTTGTGTTTATAAAAATTTTTATCTTCAATCGCAACCGTCGCTTTTTTTAAATGATCAGAAATCTCATTTATAGAAACCGGAACCCGATTTTTATCTTTAAAAACTTCATAAAGTATTTTTCCGTCACGATCATAGACGATTGAGGAATAGCCAACGTTTTGGGAGAGTTTTCCTGGAGAAGGCAAATCTTTAGCATACCAAGCAAAGATTAAAAAAGAGAGTATAAAACCGGCAAAAATAACTAAGGTGGCCAAAATTAAAAATTTAGTTAACAGTTTTTGCCTTTGATATTGAGTTCGAAATCTTAGTCTTCTTGAGATAACGGTCATAGTTTAAGTATAATATAAATCATGAAAATAAAAAAACTTTTTAAGAAGGAACGTCTTTGGAAAATTATCCTTATTGTTTCCTCAATTTTACTGATATTGTCATCACTAGCGCCATTATTGTATTTAAGATAACTTAGGATTTTGCCATGTTAGACCAAAAAATTGACCAGCTGCCTAATACCAGTTCTGTTACCAAAAAAAAATTAAAACTACTAGACATTAATACTTTCTGGGACTTACTTAATTATTTTCCTAATCGCTACGAAGATTATTGTTTGGTTTCTCAAATCAACAAACTCCAAGAAGGGGAATCTGTTAGTTTAAAAGGTCAGGTCATTGAAAATAAAAATATTTTTACGCGCACCGGCTTAAAAATTCAAAAAATAATTATTGCCGATAATAGTGGAAGAATTGAGCTTAATTGGTTCAATCAACCTTATTTAACAAGATTATTAAAAAAAGGTTTTTTCATCTCCGTTGCCGGTCTGGTAAAAAGAAATTATCAGCAATTAATTTTCTTTCCTAATGAGTATGAAATTTTGAAATCATTTTCTCAAGAAACCATCCACACCGGCAGGATTATTCCAATCTATCCAGAAAAAAAAGGGTTATCTTCACGAACTCTTAGAGAAAAAATTTTCTTCTTAATTAACCACTTAAATGAACCATTGGAATATCTGCCAAAAGAAATTATTGATTTTAATCAATTAAAAGAAGAAATTTTTAGTTACCGAAACATCCACTTTCCTCAGAAGAAGCAAACCTCCGTACAAGCTAAAAACAGATTGTCTTTCGATGAACTTTTTTTAACTCAGCTGGCTATCGGTCAAGTAAAAAAAGACTGGCAAAAACAAATCGTTAGCCATCAACTTATAGTTGGTAAATACCAAGATAAAATTAATCGATTTATTAACGATCTTCCCTTTAGGCTAACTAATAGTCAAAAACAGGTTGTGGGAATCATAATAAAACAATTGGGAAAAAAAGAACCAATGAATCATTTTTTGCAAGGTGATGTTGGATCTGGTAAAACCGTTGTAGCCGCTATTGCTTGTTTTTTAGACTATCTTAATGGTTACCAATCCTTAATAATGGCTCCCACAGAAATTCTGGCCAACCAACATTATCAAACTTTATCTTTATTGTTTAAAAACTATCCAATAAAAATCGGCCTTTTAACAGGATCAAAAAAAACGGGCTCACCAAAAGACTTGGATATGGTTATTGGCACTCAAGCGCTATTAACGGAAAAAGTTACATTTAATAAAATTGGCCTTGTGGTTGTTGACGAACAACACCGTTTTGGAGTTAATCAAAGAGCCCTTTTAAAAAATAAAGGAATAAATCCTCATTTACTGACTATGACCGCCACTCCAATACCAAGAACCATTGCTTTGACCATCTACGGGGAATTAAATCTTTCAGTCATTGACGAAATGCCCGTAGGAAGATTGCCGGTAAAAACATTTGTTGTTCCTAAAGAAAAACGCCTGGCTGGTTATCAATGGATAAAAAAACAGATACAAAAAAAAGGGGTTCAAGTGTTTATCGTCTGCCCTTTGATTGAAGAATCGACTAAGGAAACCATGTCGTCGGTTAAGGCGGCCACCAAAGAATATGAATATCTAAAGAGCAAAATCTTTCCTGAATTGAAAATCGGACTACTGCATGGAAAAATTCCCGGCAAGAAAAAAGATCAAATTATGACTGATTTTAAAAATAAGCAATATGATATTTTAGTCAGCACCTCGGTCGTTGAGGTCGGGATCGACATCAGTAATGCCAATATTATTATGATTGAGGGGGCGGAAAGGTATGGATTGGCCCAACTTCATCAACTGCGTGGCCGGGTCGGTCGGGGAAAAGAACAAGCTTACTGTTTTGTTTTTACAGAAACAGACAACAAAGACATCCAAGATCGGTTAAATTATTTTGCCAGAAATAACTCTGGTCTAAAATTGGCCGAATATGATCTTCAAAATCGGGGACCAGGAAACATTTTTGGGACAAAACAACATGGGTATGTTGATTTAAAGATTGCCCTACTGAACGACTATAAATTAATAGACCAAACTAAAAGAGCCGTCGCCTATTTTACTAAAAGATATTCTGCGGAAGATTTTCCAATCCTAAAAAAACGTTTATCTGCCTATCGAACCAGCCTCATTTCTAGCGATTAATTCCCGACTCCAATTAATTAAATAAATGGAGTAAAGAGGAATTTTTGATTGTTTTTTGGGAAAAATTTGTTATCATTAACCTATGGCACCATTACCCAAAAGAAAACATTCGACCCGACGTACCGGCAAAAGAAGAATAACGAGTAACGTCAGTTTTCCGAAGCTAGTCATTTGTAAAAACTGCGGCAAGCCAAAATTACCCCACAAGATTTGCCGATATTGCTACAAATAACTTTATGGATCCGCGCCATAGACAGCGAATAAAGATTGTCCAAAACCTGTTTTCTTGTTCATTTGAAAAGAAAACAAAAACCCTGCCTTACCCAAAACTGAAAGACATAAATAATAAAATTTTAAAAAACATTAAAGAAGTTGATAAATTAATAGCGAAAGAGGCGCCTAAATTTCCCATTGAAAAAATTTCAAAGACTGATCTTTCCATTTTACGCTGGGGAGTTTATGAGTTGGTCATTAACAAAACTTTGCCCCATAAAGTAGTTATCAATGAGGCCATTGAACTAGCTAAAGACTTATCAGGCGATAAATCATATGGCTTTGTCAACGCCGTCTTAGGAAAAATCCTTTTAAAAGTTAATTCTAAAAATGGATAAAATAAATTTTGAACCATTAGAAAATAAAATAAAACTGAAGTTTGTTCATAGAGATTTACTAATGAATATTTTTATTCATCGGTCATATCTTAATGAACACAAAAATTATCATTTACCATCTAATGAACAGCTTGAGTTTCTTGGTGACAGCGTTTTGTCACTAATTACTTCATATTATTTGTTTATTAAATACCCAAAACTACAGGAAGGTGACTATACAGATATTAAAGCCGCGATCGTCAGAACTGAAAGTCTGGCTGAGGCCGCCGATAATCTTAGTTTGGGAAAATATCTGTATCTATCACGCGGTCAAGATCAAGAGGGGGGCCGAACCAATGTCAATATTATGGCTGATTGCTTTGAGGCATTAATCGCCGGAATTTTCTTAGAGTTTGGGTTTAAAAAAGCCTACCAGTTCGTTTTAGATTATCTTTACACTGATAAGCTCGATCATATAATCAAAAATAAACTATATTTATCACCAAAAAGTCGATTGCAGGAACATGCCCAGGCTTATTTTAAAGTTATTCCCACCTATCAGGTTGAGGAACAAAAAGGACCAGAACACAAAAGGACCTTTCGGGTGATTGTTTCCATCAAGGGCAAGAAGTTAGGTCTAGGAATCGGCCATTCTAAAAAAGAAGCTGAAGAAGCCGCCGCAAAAAAAGCATTGGAAAAAGTCAGGTCAATGTTATAAAATTATAAGATTATGGCAGCAACAGTTAAATTAATGAGAGTTGGTAAACGAGGTTATTCTCTTTACCGAATTGTCGTCATGGACAAAAGGAAAAAACGCAATGGCGCTTATATTGAAAAAATTGGTTTTTATAATCCTCATAAAGAACCTCACCTTCAAATAGACAAAAATAAGTTAGAGAATTGGTTGTCTAAAGGAGCGGTTTTGTCTGCCGGAACGGCTAAGCTACTTAAATGATTTAAAAGGGATTTGTCTTCGTGGGATATGAAGTCTCAATATTTTTTTCGGTTTTGAACTCAATTTGAATTTTCTTTTCAATCGTTCTTATAAAGTCTTTGTCTGCCTCGGTTAAACGAATGTCTTGTTTTTGAGAAAGTGACGACGGTTTACTGGTATAAAAATTAACGCCTAACTGTATTTTGGATAATTCTTTATTACTAAAATCAATATTATCAATCGTAATTAGTCGTCCGCCACTAAAATTATAATCTCGCAAAAAGTTCATAAAAGAATCAAGATTTCCCTGACCAATGATATTCAGCTTAAGACTTTCGCCTGGTTTTTTTTGACTGATAACAAACGAGTAAGACGTAATCATAAAGTTGGTCTTTTGAGAGATTTCTTCCAGGGCAATAACTATTGAAAAGTAGTCTTCTTTGTCTGGCAGCAACTGGCCAACCAATTCGTTAACTTGATCAAGATCAATTCCTTCATCAATGATTTTGTCTTTATACTGGACTAAGCTGGCTTTATTTTTTAAAGTGGTTATCTCTTTTTCCAGTTGATCAATATTTTTTATATCGTTTGAGTATTTATTCCAAAAAAAAATCAGAGATCCAAATAAAGCAAAGATAAGGACAATTAAACTAATTAAATATCCCAAATTCTCTTTGATCAGTCTGCTTAGATAATAATCAGTTTTTAGTTTCATCGATTAAGTTGAACTTACCAACTAAGCCTAGTTTATAATTTTTAACATCTTTGTTTTCTTCCAAATTAAATTGATGTAAAGACAGCTCTGAAAAATTCTTTAAAAAATCTGGAGACTCAGCAAACTTAAGGAAAGCAAGTAATTGTGGTGTACTATCAAATCCAAGCATAAAACTTGTAGTCCTGTCCTTGTTAATGGCAATTGACTCGATAACTGGTTCAGGACTGGCATACTTAAGACCATCCTTTAAAAGATTATAGTAGGGATAAAAATTAACATCATTCTCTAAAATATTTTCTATTTGACTACTTTTATTCCTAAAATAGACGAATTTAGCTTCAACTTCTTTATTTTTTAATAAATATTGAAGATATGTTTCTTTTTCTCTTTTTTTTAAGTCAATCTTTTTAGTATTTTGGATCAAAAAAAATACAAAAACCACCAAACACACCCAACACA
>CAZPKD010000010.1:0-8098 GCA_964587115.1 uncultured Gammaproteobacteria bacterium
TCTTTGAGAACTTGGTCCATGTGATCGACAAAAACCAGTTTAAGATCTTTTAGAACAAATTTTGGAATATCCTCGAGATCTTTTTTATTGTCTTTAGGCAGAATAACAGTTTTGATTTTAGCACGATGAGCGGCGATGATTTTTTCTTTAATACCACCGATTTCCAAAACCCGGCCCCTCAAGGTTATTTCACCAGTCATACCAACGTCTTTTTTTACTGGTGTTTTTGTTAGGGCTGAAAGCATAGCCGTGGCAATCGCTCCACCGGCCGACGGGCCATCTTTCGGAACCGCACCTTCAGGAACATGAACATGAATGTCAATTTTGTTGAAAAAATCCTTTTCTAGACCAAATTTTTTCCAACGGGAACGAATATATGAAAAAGCGGCCTGACAGGACTCTTTCATCACATCACCTAAGTGCCCAGTCAAAGTTAAATTTCCCTTACCAGGCATCGTGGCTACTTCAATAAAAAGAATGTCACCACCAGCCTGAGTCCAGGCTAAGCCAGTGGAAATACCGATAGTATCTTTTTCTTCAATCATCTGATCGGAATACTTAAAAGGTCCCAAATACTTGTGGATATCATTTGTTCCAACTATTTTTTGCTTAACTTTTTTCTCGACAATTTCCCGGGCAATTTTTCTAAAGACTGTCGCTATTTGTCTTTCCAATTCCCGAACACCGGCTTCTCTAGTGTAGCGTCGAATAACCATTTTTAGGGCGCTATCAGTAAGATTGGTTTCTTTATTAGTTAAACTATGAGCCTGCAGCTGTTTTTCAATCAAATGTTCTTTAGCAATATTAAATTTTTCATCTTCAGTGTAACCGGAAAAATTAATTACCTCAAGCCGATCAAGCAAAGCTTCGGGAATAGTGTCTAAAATGTTCGCCGTTGTAATAAAAAAAACATCGGATAAATCAAAATCAACCTCAAGGTAATGGTCTGAAAATGCATGATTCTGTTCCGGATCTAACGCCTCAAGCAAAGCAGAAGACGGATCGCCTCGATAATCACGACCAACCTTATCAATTTCATCAAGCATAAAAACTGGATTTTTTGTTCCCGCTTGCTTAACACCTTGAATTATTCTTCCAGGCAAAGCACCGACGTATGTTCGCCGATGACCACGGATTTCTGCCTCATCACGAATTCCCCCTAGAGACATTTTGACAAACTTTCTTCCAAGTGATCGAGCAATAGAACGACCTAACGATGTTTTTCCCACACCAGGTGGCCCAACAAAACACAGTATGGTTGGTTGACGTTCTTTTTTATTAGTCGCTTTTTTTCGTCGCCCAAGCTCCATCACGGCTAAGTATTCAAGGATTCTTTCTTTAATCTTTTTTAGTCCATAATGATCCTGATCAAGAATTTTTTCCGCCTGTTTTATATCAACATTATTTGGTGAAAAAGTTGACCAGGGCAAATCGGTCAACCATTCAAGATAGGTTTTGATATAAGATGTTTCCGGATTGAACTGCGACATTTGAGACAATCTTTTTAACTCTCTAAGGGCCTTTTCATTAACTTTTTCCGGCATCTTGGCTTTGACAATTTTTTCTCTTAATTCACTGATTTCTCGATCTTCTCCCTTTCCTCCCAATTCTTCTTCAATTGTTTTCATTTTTTCTCTTAAAAAAGTTTCCTTCATCCCCCGCTCAAACTTCTTCTGGGTTTTTGAAGAGATATTTTGCTCTATCTCAAGAATTTTTATTTCTCGATTGATGTATTCTATTTCTTTTTTTAACTTTATTTTTAGGTCTTCCTCTTCAAGAAGAGCTTGTTTTTCCTCTGATTTTAGGTCTAAAACCACGGCAATCTGGTTGGAAAAATCGCGGGCATTGGTAATGTTTAAAATGTTTACCAAAAAAGCAAAGTCAATTGATTTGCCAAGATTAATCGCTTTTTTTATGGCGGCCGATATGTGTTTAACCATGGCCTGGACCTCTTCATCATCGATAATTTTGTCCTCTAAAGTTTCGACCTTAACCTCAAAATATGGCTCAATTTTAGTAAAGTTAAGAATTTTTACTCTTGACTGACCTTTAACTAAGGCGTTAATTTCACCTTTATCGCCAATAACGGTCTTTTCAATTATTCCTACGACACCGATCTGATAAAGATCTTCTTTGGCTGGATTATCTAAATTAGGTCTTTTTTGCATCGCCAAAACAATTCTTTTATCTTTCTTTAGCGCCGCCTCAATTGCTAAAACACTTTTTGATCGGCCGAAGATCAAAACATTCTCAGTAGATGGAAAAACGATCCCTTCACGAACAGGAACTAATGGTAGATTAGCTTGTTCTATCAATCTAGATGTAAATATCATATTAATTAGCAGTATAACAGACTGATTGCTAACTGTCAACCCCTATTTTATATCGGTTAACCTATAGTATTGCTAGATTATTCTAACCTTCTAAACTTAATTATTTGTTCAAATTACTTATATATCTCTTAAACAAAATCCTTAATCAATTGAGTAAAGTCAGAAAATCTTTCTCTTTCTACTAAGGTTTTTTTGCTGAGCTGGGTTAGCTGGTCAGTAAAAGAAGGGCTTTTAATCTGATAAATCACTCCTAAAGGAAATTTTTCTTTTCCTTGTTCTCGAGCTTTCACTAGAGCTTGTTCAAGGCTATCTTTTTGATAATCTGCCGGTAGTTTGTAGACTTTCTCTCGATAATAGTCGTAGGTATTAATTTTATTGAAGCTAACACAAGGCTGAAGAATATTAATTAGAGAAAATCCTTGGTGTTCTATCCCCTGTTTGATCAAATCAACTAAAAAAGGCGTGTCACCAGCAAATCCCTGAGCCACAAAACTTGCCCCTTGAGTCATTGCCAAGATTAAAGGATTAATCGGCACTTCAATAATTCCATTGGGAGTTGATTTTGTTTTAAACCCTTTTTGAGCGGTTGGCGCTGTCTGACCAGTGGTCAAACCGTAAACTCGATTATCATGGACAATAACCGTTATATTATGATTGCCCCGGCAAGCATGAAGAAAATGATTACCACCCTCTCCATAAAAGTCACCATCGCCAGCAACAACAATCACCGGCATTTTGTGATTGGCTATCTTTATGCCCACGGCTACCGGCAATGTCCGACCATGAAGCCCATGAAAAGCATAGGCATTGATAAAATCATTCATATTACCGGAGCAACCAATACCAAAAACAATGGTTACGTCGGATGGTAATAAATCAAGTTTTACCAAAGCCGATTTTAGGGCAATCCCAATCCCATGATTACCACAACCTGGACACCAGGTTGGTTTATATCCAGTAAAATCATTTATTGTTGACATATCTTTGAATTTCTTCCGGCCAAAAAGTTCGACCATCATACTTTAATAACCTTTGTTCAATATTAATACCCGTTTCCTGTTTTAATAATTTACCAAACTGCCCCTCAGAGTTATTTTCAACAAGAAGATAGTTTTTCTTAACTTTAAATAGATTCTTAATCTTTTTCTCATCAAGAGGATAAACATGAGTAAAATGAATAAGGGCTGTTTGTTTTTTTTCTTCTTTTAAAAGTTTCATTGCCTCAAGAATCGGCCCTTTTATCGACCCCCAAGCGACAAAAACTGTCTCTGCCTTATCAAAATCACCATAGATCTTTGGCAAAACAAAATCAGTTGCCAGATAATTAACAATTTTATTTTTTCTTTTATTTACTTGATTTATCCTTACCCAACTATCTTCGGTTGTATGACCATCTTCAAAATGTTCATATGAATTAGCTTGATAAAAATAACCTTTTGCACCCGGTATCAGTCTTTCAGAAATACCATCTTTGGTTTCCTTATATCTAAGATATTTTTGATCAGACGGCTTCACAACCAGTTTGCCTCGATTAACCTCATATTGACCAATTAGATTATCTAAAAATATTTGAGTAATTGTTTGATGAGATTCAGACAAAAACATATCTGACATAACGATTACCGGTGTTTGATAAACATCAGCCAGATTATAAGCTTTGGTTGACAATTCAATCATTTCATCAACATCACCAGGAGCTAGAACTATTTTTGGAAACTCACCGTGACCGGCATTAATGGTAAACAGTAGATCTGCTTGCTCTGTCCATGTAGGCATACCGGTGGCTGGTCCTGGTCTTTGTGATAAAAAAATTACCAGAGGAGTTTCGGTAATACCCGCTAAAGAAATTGCCTCAACCATTAAAGCAAAACCACCACCTGAACTGCCAGTCGCCGAACGAACTCCAGCAAAAGATCCACCGATCGCGGATAAAACAGCGGCAATTTCATCTTCAGAATGACGAACCACCATCCCGGTTTTGTTCTGCCACAATGCTAAAGTAGTCATCACTCCAGTCGCCGGTGTCATTGGATAAGCCGCATATAAACGACAATCAGCGATTACACTTCCCAGGGCAAAAGCTTCGTTTCCGGTAAGAACTAATTTTTTATCAGCCTCTTGGCTTTCAAGAATTGGCTTGATCATTTTTTGATGATTGTCCTTAATATACTTAAAACCCTCAGCGGCAAATTTATGATTAATCTCTACTACTGCTTCTCCTTTTTTAGAGAACTGTTCGGTAATGATCTCATTAAGAATGGTAAGGTCTCCACCCATTAGGGCTAAAGAGACACCAAGAGCAATCATATTTTCCATGACAATTTTTCCTTCATGATTTTTTAATATCTCACTAAATGGTATTGGGACTTTTTGGAAACCTTCACCCGGATCAAACCCATTTGGATCATAAACCACCACCGTACTTGAAGTTAGCCGATCTTTATGAAGCTCAAAAGTATCTTTGTTTAAACAAATTAAATAATCGATTTTATATTTTAGACCATGGACTTCTTCATCGGAGATAAAAACATCATAAGTATTATGACCACCACGGATAAGTGACGGATACTCAACCGAGTCAAAAACATGATAGCCTAGGCGACTAGCGATTTTAGACAGAACTATTCCCGTAGTCATGATGCCGTAGCCAGCTTCACCGCCAATTTTCCACAAAATTCTTTTCATAATAACCGCTTATTTAGGAAAGATTCTATTGCCTTTGTCGTCTTCAATAATAACGGCGGCTACTGGACAAGCTTTAGCGCCATCAATAATTGCCTCATCAGTTTCTTCATCAACACTACTAAGAATAACTGCTTTCGCTTCTGAATCGAGAACAAAGGTTTTAGGAGCAACGGCAATACAAGTAGCCGCTCCAATACAAAGATTACGATCAACCCAAACTTTTAAATTCCGTACCTTAACCGGTCCGGAAGGATTTTGAGGATCTTTGAGATTTTGATTGTCCATTTTTCAATAAAAAAATACTAATTAATATAATAATAAAGTCTGAGGATTAATTTTTCAACCGGTTTTTTTAGGTTTAATCCATTTTTGATAGCGTTCTTCGATTTGGTTTTTATCTTTTTCAATTCTTTCATGTCTTTTTTTAAGTTCGGAAGGAATCGGTTTTTTTTCGCTAATTAAATATTGATAAATGGCTTCGCCTAAAGCATCAATCGCTAAAAGTGAACAATGAATTTTTATTGGCGGTAATCCTTTTAAGGTCTCAATAACGTCATTTTTACTTAGCTTTAATGCTTGGTCAATAGTTTTGCCCTTAACTAAATCGGTGATCACACTACTTGTTGCAATTGCCGCCGCACAACCATAGGTTTTAAATTTGGCCTCTTTGATCGTTCCCCTTTTTTTATCAACGACAATATATAACGACATAACGTCACCACAAATTATGTTACCAACATTACCTTTACCATCAGGTTTTTTTATTTCTCCATAATTGTGAGGATTACGAAAATGTTTGATGGTTTCTTTGGTATAAAAATTAGTATTAGTCATAGTTAAATGGGGAGATCGCTCTCAACTTTTTTATAATTTTTTTTAAATTTATAACTAAAAAGTCAATATCACTTTTTTTTGTCCAGCGGCCAAGACTGATTCTTAACGAACCGTGGGCCTCTTGAGGTTGTCGGCCCATGGCCATAAGAACATGACTGGGCATGAGAATTTTTGAAGAACAAGCGGAACCGGTAGAAACAGCAATGTTTTGAAAATCTAGCTCCATCATTAGAGACTCGCCTTCAACCGAGGCAAAAGAAATGTTAATATTGTTAACCAGTCTTTTTTGTGAATCTCCGTTTAACTGAGTTCCTTTGATATTAGTAAGAACTTTTTTAATTAAATAGTTTTTTAACTTGCTTAGTCGTTCATTTTCCTTTTTACCTTCTTTTTTTATGATTTCAAGCGCCTTACCAAAACCAACAATGGCTGGTAAATTAACCGTTGATGATCTTAATCCTCTTTCGTGCCCGCCGCCATGCAAAATTGGTTCAATCCGAACCCCATTTCTCACAAAAAGTAAGGCGGCTCCTTTTGGCCCATAAATTTTGTGAGAAGAGGCGGTTAAAAGATCAATATTCTGTTTTTTAACATCGATGGTCAGTTTACCAAAGCTTTGTACTGCATCTGTATGGAAATATACCCCTTTACTTCGACACAACTTACCGACAGCTTCAATATCTTGAACTGTGCCAACTTCATTGTTGCCATGGATAATGGAAACCAAAGCCGTCTGCGAAGTAATGGTCTTTTCTAACTCATTAATATTAATAAATCCGTTTTTATCTACCGGCAGATAGGTTACTTTAAACCCTTGTTTTTCCAACCATTGGCTGCTTTCTAAGATGCAGTCGTGCTCAATTTGGGAAACAATCAGGTGATTTTTTTTCAATCGATTAGCAAACATTATTCCCTTTAGAGCCAAATTATTGCTTTCTGTCGCTGAACCGGTAAAAATTATTTCTTCAGAAGAAGCGTTAATATAATCGGCGAATAACTGTCTGATATTTTCCAGCGTTTGAGCCGCTTTCTGACCGGGGCTATGACCAGACATAGTGTTTCCATAATACTTTAAAAAATAAGGCAACATCGCATTGACTACCCGAGGATCAACCGGAGTTGTCGCTGCATAGTCAAAATAAATTTGTTTTTTCATTTTATTAATTGACTCAGTTTAATTTTTTTTAATTGTCCACAAATAATATCATCGACTTTTTTTCTAAAAGAAACTTGATGATGACATATATTTTTATATTGACAACAATAATCTTGAACATGGCACTTACACAGGTGGAGATCACCTTCAAAAATTTTGAGATAGTCAAATAAGCTGATTTTATTTAAAGCGCCAATCAGTTTATAACCACCAACCTTGCCCTCCTTACTTTTAATAATTTTATTATTGCTAAGAATTGACGCAATTCTGGCCAAATATCGTTTTGGCAGTTTGGTTTTTTCAAGAAGTTCAGATAAAGGACTATAATCTTTTTTCCCCACCAAGCTAGAGATTAATAGAATTCCGTAGTCTGATTGATTACTGATTGTTAACATATACTTGATAGGTATTAGTTTAATCGAGGAAAATAAAAAAATCAAGTCAATGTTAAACGCGGGACTCTGTCCAACTTATCAAGATCTTCAACAAAATCATTTTTCATTGCATGATAATTAGCAGCAACACCAATCATGGCGGCATTATCTCCGGTTAAATGTTTATATGGTGGAAATAAAACCGTTCCTTTATTATTTTTAACCATTTGCCTAAACTTTTTTCTTAGATAAAAGTTGGCACTAACGCCACCGGAAACAATCAGACGATTTACTCCAGTTAGTGTAATTGCTTTTTCAGTTTTTTTGATTAAAGTATCGAAGACTGCTTCTTGAAAAGAACTAACCAGCTTCTTCAGTTGTTTATTTTTATCTGATTCGGGCATTTGTTTTATAAAATAATAAAAGGCAGTTTTTAGACCAGAAAAAGAAAAATTAAGATCTTGACTTTTTAACATTGGCCTAGGAAATTTAAAATAATCTTTATTGTTTAATTCCTGAGCCAATCTTTCGATAACCGGACCTCCCGGATAACCAAGACCCAACATTTTAGCCGCCTTATCAAGGGCCTCTCCGGCCGCATCATCAATTGTTTGACCAATAACTTTATATTTTAGATGATCTTCAAAAAGAACCAGTTCCGTATGCCCGCCAGAAACAAGCAATGCTAAATAGGGAAAATGAAAATCGTGTTTTGG
>CAZPKD010000010.1:8198-13404 GCA_964587115.1 uncultured Gammaproteobacteria bacterium
AGACGGCACTACTCCGCCCCATTTTTTGTGAATCAAAATCTGCGAGTATATGACATTTGATAAAACCCGCCTTCCCTCGGTTATTGCCACTGATGTTTCGTCACAAGATGTATCAATCGCTAAAATTTTCATATCATTGTTTTGTATAACGATTGTTATACGTTTTGATGACGGTTAACTTTCGTTTTTTTTCGTTGACGTATTCCATTTTTATGTAAATAATGGTAGCAACATTCTTTAGATAATCAAAAAAATTACCCATCTTTTCTCCCCATTCGAAACAAAGTAAATTTTCTTTCTTTAAATATTCATTTATTCTTAAATATTTCAACTCTTCTTCATCTTGAAGATGATAAAGGTCAAAATGAATTAATTTTTTGAATGAGGTTTTTTTTGAATCGTATTCGTAGTAAATGACAAAGGATGGCGAAACAATATTATCAATCCCCAAACATTTACCTATTCCTTTAATAAGAATTGTTTTGCCAACTCCCAACTCACCTTCGATAATAAACACCAAAGGTTTTGTTCTTTCATCTGAGGCAAATTTTTCAAAAATAGATTGACCAATTTTTTCGGTTTTTTCAGAAGAATTTGATAAATAGCCTGTTTTATTGTTAAAAGAGATATCTCCCTGACGGAGTATCTTGATTTTTTCTCCGGTTAGATCAATTACCGTCGAGGGTTTGTTCCGCGGTAGTTTACCGGTGTCAACTACCAAATCAATCAACTGTTCTTTTTGTTTCGTCAGATCTTTTATAAGGGAATTGATGGAATAATGGACCGACCTCCCGGTCAAATTGGCCGAAGTCGCCGTAATTGGCCGACCATATTTTTTTGTTAGCTTGTTAATAAAAACATTGTCTGGAATCCTTATCCCCAAACTACCTTTTTCTGATTCTAACAGCTTAGAGACTTTGTGTTTTGAATTTAAAACCACCGTATATGGACCAGGAATAAGTTCTTGAATGGTTTTTAACTGTTTATCGTTGGTTAATACAAATTTCTTGAGCATCGTTAGATCACTAATAAAGACTGAAATCGCCTTTCCTGGTGGACGATTCTTAAAAGCTATCAATTTTCTAACCGCTCCTTCATTACTAGCATCAACCAAAAGTCCATAAACCGTATCAGAAGGAAAAATGACTAAACCGCCCCGGTTCAAAACTTCAGTTGTTTGACTAATAATTTGATCTACGTTATTTTTAGTTATTTTCTGTATAATCATAGCCTAAGTTAACTTTTCTATTTTATCAAAATTTTGCTAAAATAATCCTATGCCAACCAAAAAAAATCCTAAAAACCAAAGTCCTAAAAAAATGGATATTCAAAAAATAGTTGAGTTCAAAATGAATTTTAATCTCAAAAACATTTTTATTATTGGATTTATCCTGCTTTTTCTTTTTTACGCCATTAAATCCGTTTCCCAAGAATATAGTAAAGCGGTCCCAGAAAAATCAATTACTACTGTAGTTAATGATATAAAGAAAAAATCTGTTAATAAAGTTGAGGTTTTAGACAATAAGATTATCGTTTACTACAAAAATAATACGTTGGCAACGACTACCAAAGAAACTAGTGATAGTTTTATGAAAATTCTCCGTGATTCAAATATTAATCCCGAAAACGTAAACGTGGTTATTAAAGATACTCAAGCATCATCCGGAATCATTAACTTTTTAAGCAATATTATTCCCACACTTCTGATGGTGGCTTTTTTTGTTTTTCTGTTTAAGCAGGCTAAAGGCACTCAAGATTCAGTTTTTTCATTTGGCCAGGCAAAAGTAAAACGATTTTCCAAAGATATGCCCAAAACATCCTTTGCTGATGTGGCTGGAGTTGAAGAAGCTAAAAAAGAATTGGAAGAGGTGGTTGATTTTTTAAAGCATCCGGAAAAATACAAAAAACTAGGCGCTCGTACTCCTAAAGGAGTTCTTTTGGTTGGACCTTCTGGCTGTGGAAAAACCCTCTTGGCAAAAGCAGTCGCTGGAGAAGCCAATGTGCCGTTTATTTCCATTGCGGGATCTGAATTCATGGAAATGTTGGTTGGTATTGGCGCGGCCCGAGTCCGAGATCTTTTCGACACCGCCAAAAAAAGTGCCCCCTCAATCATTTTTATTGATGAAATTGATGCCATTGGCCGAGCTCGATCAGCCGGCATGATGCCTTCTCATGACGAACGTGAACAAACTTTAAATCAAATCCTGGTAGAAATGGATGGTTTTGCCCCTACTCAACAAGTGGTGGTTATTGCCGCTACCAACCGCGGAGATTTGCTAGATACTGCCCTACTTAGACCAGGCCGTTTTGATCGAAGAATTGTCGTAGATTATCCAGACCTTGAGGGAAGAAAACAGATCATAAAAATTCACGCCCGAGGGAAACCTTTTGATCCTGACGTCAGTTGGGATAAAGTTGCCAAAAGAACCGTTGGTTTTTCAGGAGCTGATCTAGAAAATATGCTTAATGAAGCAGCTATTCACGCAGCTCGAGCTGGCAAAGATAAGATTAATGCAGAAGATATTGAAGAGGCTGCTACTAAAGTAAAACTCGGCCCAGAAAAGAAAAGACTACAAACTGATTTGGATAAAAAACTAACCGCCTATCATGAAGCCGGTCATGCAATTGTCTCTCATTTTTTGCCCCATACCGATCCGGTTCATCGAATCTCAATTGTTTCTCGTGGTATGACACTTGGTTACACTCTAATCCCACCAGCCAAAGACAAACTTCATGAAACAAAAACCCACCTTCTTGAACAAATTGGCGTTATGATGGGAGGACGAGCCGCTGAACAGGTTGTTTTTAATGAGGTAACTACTGGAGCTGCTAATGATTTTGATCAAGCAACTCAGATCGCAAAGGCCATGGTAGTTGAGTATGGAATGAGTGATTTAGGACCAATTAATTTTGGTCCAACCAGAGATATTACCGAATGGGGAAAATCCTATATGGAACAAAACCAAATTTCTCAGGAAGTAATGGCTAAGATTGATGCAGAAATAAAAAAAATCATTACCGAGGCTTACAATTTATCTGTTAAAACTATTCAGGAAAAAAGAGATATATTAGACAAAGTTACTCAGGAATTATTAACCAAAGAAAGCCTTGACCAAGAAGATTTTGAAAAAATTGTTGGCAGCAAAGAAAAAATAAACATCTTGGCAAATAAATGAATACTTTATTGCTTATTGATGGAAATGCTTTGATGCATCGAGCCTATCATGCCATTCCCCCTTTTAAAAAAAAAGACGGAACTCCTACTAATGTTATTTACGGTTTTTTTTCTATTCTAAACAAAGCTATTGATGACTTTAAACCAACTCATCTAATTGTTTGTTTTGATGTGGCGGCTCCAACTTTTAGAAAAAAGATGTTTAAAGAGTACAAAGCTCAGAGAAAAAAACTTGAAAATGACTTTATAGTTCAAATTCCTTTTGTTAAAGAAGGTCTTAACGAAGCAAAAATTATCTATAGTGAGAAACCTGGTTTTGAAGCCGATGACGTCATTGGAACTCTGGGAAAACAGTTCTGTCGAAAACTGGACAAGATTTTGATCTTGTCAGGAGATAAAGATATCCTTCAACTAGTCGATAAAAATATTTTTGTCATCACTCCCCATATTGGTTTTGCTAAAACGATTGTCTATGACCGGCAACAGGTAGTTGATCGTTTTGGTGTTACCCCAAAACAGATGGCTGACTTTAAAGCGTTGGCTGGTGATCAATCGGATAACTACCCGGGCGCTAAAGGCATTGGTCCAAAAACAGCCACTCAACTAATCAATCAGTTTAACACGATTGAGAAGTTGCTAAAAAATATCAATGAGGTCAAGTCTGAAAAAATCAAACAAGCCCTTATCGATTCCAAAGAGGATATCTTAATGGCTAAAAAACTTTCGGAAATCGATAAGAATGTCAATGTTAGAATTAAGCTGGATGAAACCAAATTTGATCAGTTTCCACTTTCTTTCAGGGATTTTTTATTTAGGTTTGAAATGTACTCTCTTGCCAACCGATTCTTTAAAACTAAAAAACAACCCGCTGCTAAAAAAGTTTCCGTAAAAAAAGCCGAACCAAACCCTCAGATCAGACTTTTTTAAATAATTTTTAATTTTATATCTATAAAAGCTCGATACCGTTTTTTTTAGACCGCCTCACCCAATACTAAGGGTTACCCAGGCGATTGTCTAAAAAAAAGGTATCTGCGCTTTTAAAAATTTATAATTAAATCTTAAAAATTGATTTTAAATTTAAAATTTCAAATTAAAAATTATTCTTTTTGTTATAATTAAATTGGCTTTAGAGTAGAGTTATTTTTTAAAGCGCATGGCCCCGCCTCTGGCGGGGTGACGAGGAAGAAGGCCCCGCCCAAGGCGGGGAGTCGGACTCCCGCCTCTGGCGGGAAGAATCAGCGGAAACCTTCAGGCCGATATTGTCGACCTAAAAGTTTTTCCTAAAATTTCGAAGTAATTCGAATCACAAAGGAAAAACTGAACAATACTACTTTCAAAGCTTCGTTAAAAATTTTATTAACTCTATGTGTGGTATCTTTGCTTATACAGGCAATAAAAACAATGCCGCTGATCTCATTCTTGAAGGTTTAAAATCATTAGAATATCGTGGTTATGACTCTTGGGGTTTGGTTGTCAAAGATAACTCTGGACTTTTTATTGAAAAACATATTGGTAAAATCGGTCAAGCCAAAATAAAAAAAATTAACTCTCATATTGGTCTGGGTCATACACGTTGGGCCACTCACGGAGGAGTTACGGAAAAAAATACTCATCCCCACATTGATTGTAAAAACGAAGTTGTTGTTGTTCATAATGGGATTGTTGAAAATTTTGAAATCCTTAAAAAAGGATTACAAAAACTTGGTCATAAATTTCAATCACAAACAGATAGTGAAGTTATTGCTCATATAATTGAAGAAAAACTAAAAATTAATAAAAACAAAAAAATAATTATTAAGCAGGTATTCGCTCAAATAAAAGGGATGAATGCCATAATTATCTTTTTTCCAAAAACCGAAGAGTTTTTTGCCATAAAAAACGGTTCACCGATTGTTTTTGGAAAAAATAATCAAGAAAAAATAATTGCTTCTGATGCTTCGGCCATAATTCCTTATACAAAAGAAGTTTACTTACTTGAGGATAATGAACTTTTGATAATCACCGCAAAAAAAAACCAAACACACCCAACAC
>CAZPKD010000011.1:0-4967 GCA_964587115.1 uncultured Gammaproteobacteria bacterium
ATTTGGAATGTCCAACCGCCAGTAGCGGCATCCCTAGTAATTATCCCCAACATATCACCGCCAATAACACTAAAAGCGGCAATGACGGCAACTATAATAATCAGACCAACAACGGCATTAGTAATTTTTTGTTGAGCTTTTCCTATTTTTTCTTTTTCTCCTCCAGAAGAAATCCACTCCAGCGCTCCCAACATTCCGTATAAAAAAGCCGCTAGAAAAGCAATGATAAAAAAAAGTCTTATTAAAAAACCACCAATTGATCCAATGGCCGTTGCGCCGTTGGTCGGCATGCCGGAAATAGGCGGACTGATTTGCCCAAAAATTTCATTAACAGTTTGATCGGTGGCAAGTAATCCCATATGTTTTTTTAGAGAATGTCAATATTTAACATAACTCCAATTAATTTTACGACAACATAACTGGCAATAACAATAATCATACCAACAAGAGCCGATGACATCTGACTTTGGATTTTTTTCATCTCTTCGGGATTACCGCCTGATGTTATCCATCTAAATCCAGCCATAAGAAACATAATAAAAAAAATAGCCACTCCACCAAGCATCATCAGAGGAAGAACGAGATTAACGATTTGACCAATATTAGTAATTTTTGTGGGAGCGAAATCTGTCATTGTACTAATATCTAGGGCATAAACCATGACTTTAGTCTATTATAAATGATTTTCTTAGTCAACTAGACTAAAATAATAAAGATATGGAAAATATTCCTAAACACGTAGTCATTATTCCCGATGGCAATAGACGTTGGGCAAAAGAAAAAGGTTTACTCACCTTTGAGGGTCATCGTCGTGGTTTTGAACTAACGACCAAACTGGTAAAAAAAGCCAAGTCACTAGGAATAAAAGTTATAACTTTATGGGGTTTTTCTACAGAAAATTGGAATCGAAGCAGAGAAGAAGTGGGCTATCTAATGAAGCTATATGAGATGATGATTGATCAAAATTTAAAACAAGCCCTTAAAGAAAAAACTAGAATTATCCACATAGGAAGAAAAGATAGGTTCAGTGATGTTTTACGAAATAAAATAATTAAAGCTGAGGAAAAAGCAAAAAGTTTTAGCAAATTTTATTTAGTGATTGCTCTAGATTATGGTGGGAAAGATGAAATGTTAAGAGCCATAAAAAAAATTTTAAATTTTAAATTTCCCTTCGACTCTGCTCAGGGCAAGAAAATTACAAATATTAATGAAGATAATTTCAATCAATTTTTAGATACGAAAGACCTGCCATATCCAAATCCTGATTTGATCATTCGAACCAGCGGCGAACAGAGGACTTCGGGTTTTATGATCTGGCAAGCTGCCTATGCTGAATATATTTTTATCAAAGAATATTTCCCTGATTTTTCTCCACGGTTGTTTGAAAAATGCATTCAGGCATATAGCCAACGACAAAGACGGTTTGGCAAATAGCCTCAAAATTTGTATAATTATTGCTAATGTTTACACCGCAGTTTACGATCACCAATAAGATCCTCAATCATATCTCTCGTATTGAAGCGGCCGAAGAAGTTATCCGTCATTCACCCCTTTTACCCTTATGGGAAAAGCAGTTTAAAGAAGATGCGATTGTTCGCTCTGTTTATCACGGAACCCATCTTGAGGGTAACCAGCTAGGTAAAGACGACGCTAAAGATTTACTTTTGGGGAAACAGGTAATCGGTCGACCAAGAGATATCCAAGAAATAATTAATTATCGAAGGGTGATTGAATTTATCGATGAAGAAGCTCAAAAAAAAATAGAAAAAATTACCGAACAGTTAATAAAAAAACTTCATCGATTGATTACCGACAAAATTTTGGTTGCCGAGACTGCTGGTGAGTATCGAACTAAACAAGTAATTATTCGCAACTCACAAAATGGTGAGATTACCTTTAGGCCACCACCGGCGATCGAAGTCCCTTTTTTAATGCGGGAGTTTTTTTATTGGCTAAATCGTGACGATAAAGAGCAGATTCATCCGGTTTTAAAAGCCGGGATTGCTCATCATGAACTAGTCCGCATTCATCCTTTTATTGACGGTAACGGTCGAGTGGCACGAATTGTGGCCACTTTAATTCTGCTCCTAGGTGGTTATGACATTAGAAGATTTTTTTCTCTGGAAGAATACTATGATAAAGACGCGGTCAGCTACTATGAGAATTTACAACGGGCCTCAAAAGGGGATTTAACCGCCTGGTTGGAGTATTTTACTTCAGGGGCAGCGATTGAATTTGACAAGATTAAGGAAAAAATTTTCAAAATCTCCAAAGACGTTAAGATGAAAGAAAAATTTGGCGGAAAACAGATTTTTCTAACCGAAAGACAGGTAAAAGTAATCGAATATATTCAAGAAGTTGGTTATTTACAGAATCAATCCTTTTCAACTTTGTTTCCTACAGTTTCTGAAGATACGGTTTTACGCGACCTCCAAGATTTAATCAAAAAAAACCTGATCAAAAAAATTGGCAGCACTAAATCTGCCCGCTACGTCATGTTATGAAATTTTCCAAACTGGCAGTCTTTTTCGAAAAAATAGAAGAAACTTCTTCACGATTAGAGATTACCCGACTGTTGGCTGATTTGTTTAAAAAACTGAGTCCTGAAGAAATAGAAAAAACGATTTATTTACTTCAAGGTCGAGTGGCCCCTCTTTATCAGGCGACTGAGTTTGGGGTGGCTGAAAAAACCATTATTAAAAGTATTGTTTTAGCCCTAAATCTTGATAAAAAGTTTTTTGAAAATAAATACAAAGAGATGGGAGATTTGGGTAAAACAGTAGAAAATTTTAAAAAAGAAATTCATTCTCTCGAGGAAAAAGATCTTTCTATTCTTGAAGTCTTTAGCGATCTTGACATTATGGCTCATAGTGCCGGTCAAGGGTCGCAAGAATTAAAAACCAACATTCTTGCCCATTTGATTCGTCAGGTAGACCCAATTTCTTCTCGCTATTTAGTTAGGATTCCGATTGCGACCATGCGTTTAGGTTTTTCTGATATGACTATTCTTGACGGTTTCTCCTGGATGATCGCCGGTGATAAAAGCCTGCGGCCAATCATCGAAAAAGCTTACCATGTTAGGCCTGATCTTGGTTTTATTGCCCGGGTAATCAAGGAAAAAGGAATTAAGGGTTTGGATGGGGTTAAGCCAAAAATTTTTACTCCCATAATCATGATGAGAGCAGAAAGATTGTCATCAGGTAAAGAGATTATTGAACAAATTGGCCGTTGTGCTATCGAGTCAAAATATGATGGTTTTCGTCTCCAGGTCCACTATCAAAATAACCAAGTAAGACTTTATTCAAGGAATCTTGAAGACGCCTCTTTTATGTACCCTGATTTGGTAAAAGCAATAAAAGAAGAGATCAAGGCCAAAGAGATTATTTTTGAAGGTGAAGCCATCGGTTTTGATCCTAAAACGGGCGGTTTTTTACCTTTTCAAGAAACAGTCCAACGTAAGCGAAAGTACGATATTGAAGCAAAAGCAATCGAAATTCCTTTAAAACTTTTTGCTTTTGAACTGTTATATCTTGACGGAAAAGATTATATAAATCTTCCTTACCAACAGAGAAGAGAGGCTCTAGAAACAGTGATAAAAAAAACAAAAACCATTGAAAGTCAGACAATTTTATTAGCGGAGGAAATTATCGTTGAGGATGAAAAAAGAATCGAGCGGCTTTTTGACGAAGCAATCACCAAAGGGTTAGAGGGGATTATTGCTAAGAAGTTAGATGGAGTTTATAAACCTGGAGCTCGAGGTTGGAACTGGATTAAGTTTAAACGAAGTTACTCGGCCAAAATTGAAGATTCAATTGATTGTTTAGTGATGGGTTATGATTCTGGGAAGGGCAAGAGAGCCGGTTTTGGTATTGGGGCTTTTTTGGTCGGTGTTTATGATAAAAAAATCGATAAGTATTTAACAGTGGCTAAGATAGGGACGGGTTTGACCGATGAAGAGTGGCGGGAAATAAAAAAACGCTGTGACAGATTTAAGGCCGAAAAAAAACCCGCCCTGTATGAAGTAGATAAGTTAATGGAAGTTAATCAGTGGGTTAAACCGTCTTTGGTGGTTGAGATCAAAGCTGATGAAATTACCATATCACCCGTACATACAGCCGGTCGACAAACAAACCACACAAAAACCGGTTTTGCTCTACGCTTTCCAAGGTTGTTTAAATTTCGTGATGACAAAAGGCCAGAAGACTCAACCACATTAGACGAACTAGAAAAAATGTTCAAAGCCCAAGCGGTTTGATCCCGTGAGCTTGAAAGGTTTTTACCAAACGAACAGGATATTCAACAAAAAACGACAAAGGATTATTTTTTATTCTTCTCCCTGACATTTTTATTATTAAAGAGTTATCTCTTTTAATTTTCCCACCCTCTTTAAATATGTGAATGGCCAGATCAATATCTTCATGGACCTGATTATCGTTAAGACAGACTTTATTTTTAACTTTTTTCCAGATTTTTTTCGTAATCACCATATTTGGTCCAACCAGAGTTTCGGCGCCATTTTGAATAAAGCGCATAATCTCAAAATAAGTAATAGCAAAATCCTTAGTTTTGATTATTAAATCATATGGAGTAACTGGTCCTGTTAGAGCGTCAATTGGGAAACGATTAAAGTTTTTTTTGATC
Organism: uncultured Gammaproteobacteria bacterium; assembly: GCA_964587115.1. Classification (GTDB taxonomy): domain Bacteria; phylum Patescibacteriota; class Microgenomatia; order UBA1406; family GWC2-37-13; genus JAAZNM01. Next base: position 4,642 of record CAZPKD010000011.1, read on the forward strand.
TTTTTTATCCAGTTGATCGGAAGGATTGTATCAGCGTCACAGCGGGCGATGATTTCATGTTTAGCCTCATTAAAACCGCGATTGCGAGCAAAGATCATCCCTTGTTTTTTCTCCTTAATGATTTTTACTGGGTATTGCTTAGTCAGAAAAATGGTTTTATCAATACAGTTATTGTCAACGACAATAATTTCATCAGGTTTTTCTGATTGGTTAATGAGACTTTTTAGGCAGTTTTCAATATATTTTTCTTCATTGTAGACGGGAACAACAACCGAAATTTTCATGCTTATATTATAAAATTTGTTAAAATATAAGAATGAAAATTT
>CAZPKD010000011.1:4977-13293 GCA_964587115.1 uncultured Gammaproteobacteria bacterium
TGTGTTGGGTGTGTTTGGTGTGTGTTGGAATAATAATGGAAAAAAAGGGCTTCATGCTTATATTTTAACAAATGGTATAATTTTATCCATACATGAAGCCCTTTTTTTCCATTATTATTCCAACCTTAAACGAAGAAAAATTTTTACCAAGCTTATTAAGCGATTTGGTTCGTCAAAAAAGTAGAGATTTTGAAGTAATTATTGTCGATGGTCGATCAGAAGATAAAACGGAACAAATCGTCTCTAATCTTAAAGACTTGCCAATTAGTTTTTATCAGGCAAAGAAAAGAAATGTTTCTTATCAGCGTAATTTTGGCGCCCAAAAGGCCCGTGGTTCATATCTGGTTTTTTTAGATGCCGACTCTGGAATTTTACCGTCATTTACAGCCAAGGCAAAGCAAACCATCAATAAAAGGCCAGGGTTATTTTTTCTTCCCTATCTCTATTCAACCGAAAAGAATCCAGAGATTAAATTCGTCTTTAACCTGGTTAATTTAGCCATAGATTTATCTCAAAATCTAAAAACACCGTTTTCTTCAGGAGGGGCAATGATTGTTGAACGTAATTTCTTTAACTGTTTAGGGGGTTTTAATGAAAAATTATTTTTAGCGGAAGACCATAATTTAGTAAAAAGAGCGATGGAATGGGGAGTAAGAGCCAAGTTTGCCAAAAATATTAAAGTTAAGTTTTCCTTAAGACGAATGAAAAAGGAGGGTCAGTTAACCTATATTTCTAAATATCTGATTGCTTCGCTTCACCTCCTGATTCGTGGCGATATTAAAAAAAAGATCTTTGAATATCAGATGGCGGGTGGTCAAGTTTATGACGAAGCGGATAAGAAACTACCGATCGAACAGGTCCTCAAAAATAGCCTGCGAAGAGTAAAAAAGTTTATTCAAGAGATTTAAACTAAACTTCAAAAGTCGCCAGGATTGGATAATGGTCAGAGAAGCGGTATAGTAGCCTCTCCGTTCTTATATGTTTTACCTTTTTATAAAGGACATAATCAAGCTTAAATCTGATATTAAAAAATTTAAAGTAGCGGGCTTCAAGCGTATGAACAATATTATTAGTTGATTCTTTTAAGCCAGCCTCATTAATCAATTTTTCAAACTGTTTTCGGCCATAAGGATAGTTAAAATCTCCGGTAATAATCGTTGGGGTTAAATAATCACTCTTGAAAACATCAAGGGTTTCTCTAATCTGTCTTAGTTTAGCTTTGGCCGTTGCCCAGGGCGTCAAATGAACCACGTAGATGGCAATTTTTTTACCGTTTTTAGTTTTGAATTCAGTTTTCAAGACGTTTCTTGGGTCATTAGAGCCGCGGAAAAAGACCAAAAAAGCCTCAAGCCAGCTTCGAGGAAGGTTGTATATGTCAGACTCATCAAAGATCAGTCTTTTTGAATTATAATAGGTGGCAATCCCAAAAATATCATGGGCCTTGATAAACGAATTAGAAAAATCTGCTAATTTATACGAGTTGAAGACAAGCTGATTTAAATTATCTTCATCCGTTAAAACTTCCTGAAGGCAGATAATATCGGGTCGATATTTTTTTATTAGGTCCTTTAGGGGAGTAAGTGCCTGGTTGAAAAGAAGATTGTAGGTTAAAACAGAAATCCTCATATCTTATTATAGCGAAAAATATTTTTATAACTCATCTTCAAGTTATCCACAAAAAAATTTCTAAATAATAAAGGCTGTTAAAGCAATCTATATTAGTCATATTATAATATAGGCTGTCTTATAGTAACATTAAGTTTTTCTATAGGACTTGACAAGATTAATTTTTTTATTTATACTCAGATTATGAAGACAAATTTAAGATCACAGAGCTCCGAATCAAGTAAAAAAACCATGAAAAAAGATTTTATTGAGTTTGTGGCTAATCAATTTAAGCAGCTATCCAAGAAGAATATTAGGGTTCCGATAAAACTGTATCAGCTTTAAGTAGTAAAAATAAAAATGAGCATCACTACCGCTCGTATAAGGGGACGACGAGTAGTAATGCTCGTAAAAAAAATAACAGAATTTTTTGACGTTGTCAAGGCCTCAATTTTGGCCAATTTATTTTATTTGATATAGAGCTCCAACTCCATTTGAAGATTTTAAAATAAGCCGCCCAATTTGGGAAAATTTTTCTTGGTTGAGGTTAGAATACTTTTGTTTTTCAAGTGAAGAGATGACTACATATTCAACACGATATTTTTTAAGTAATTGTTTTGTCTCCGATAAACTGGTTGATTCATAAATAGCGTTAATATCTGGAATACGTTGGCCAACTATTTCTGGTGAGCCCCGCCAAAGCCATTCATGAACCCACCAACCGGCGACTGTCGGTAGCCCGGTATAAGCGGAAATTCTTTCATAATCTGTATAAGAATCTCCCTGAGCCTCAAGAATAACCGGTTGACCTTTGATATTATCATTTACATAATCAATTATTTCTTTATCTTCTGGAAAGTTTAGGGTGAGCCAGGTACTTCCATCCAGATCTACCGGTCGATTAAGATTTCCATAGTAAGAGGGGATGGAAAAGAAAGGATAAATTGAGATAAAGAAAAAAACAAGAATAAATCCCAAGGTCATAAAAAACGATTTTATTTTACCAAGAAGTTTGATTTTAAAAATGGTAAATAATGAAGCTATTCCCATCATTATAAATGCCTGATAACCTAGTTTAAACATCGTATTGGCTCGGAAATGGGCGGGATAGATATCTTTGATGTAGAAAAATTCAGGAATAATAATGAGAAATGTGCCGAAAGCAAACAAAACCATGATAAACAGATCAATCTTTTCCATGTTTTGATTGGTTTTTAGATATTTGAAGAACCTAATGATTAAAAATAAAATAAAATTGATCCAGAAAAATCCCCACAGTACCCAAAGCATCCAGAGAGGGTCAGGTTGGCAGTTACCTTTTTCAAAAAGGAATGGCCCCAGTTTACCGAGATTGGTTAGAAAGGTAGGGCTGCAGTTAACGCCGATACCAGAAACAAAGGGAGAAAAAGTTAAGGAAAAGGGTAGGGTAAAAGTCAAAAAAGAAAATATTAAAACTAGAAAATAAAATAAAAAAGCCCAAGAAATTTTAAAAAGTAAAAATAAAACCAAACCGGCTAAAAGAATATAGATTGGTCCATCAAAAGCATTGGTCATATAATGAACGGCCAGCATAAAACCAACCGCGATTGTCCAAACAAGATATTGATTAAAAGATAGGAGTTTGATTTTTTGATTATTCTTAAAAATTAAGAAAAGTAACAGAACCAAAGCAATGGTTAACAAAACAAAAGGAATGTCAAAAACATGGCCATGAAGATCAGCGACTACATAAGAATATGAGGGAAATTCATGAATGGTAAAGGGAATGAATCTAGTGGCGTTAGGATACCAATATTTAAGCGGATTATAACTACCTAATATCTTCCAAAAAGGAATTGGGTTATCATTGGGATAGCCGGTGGTAAAAACGTAAATTGTGTGGAGATTGCCACCGAGATTGACAATAAAAGCACCCAAGAGACCAAAAAAAATCAACTTCAAATAATAAGCCAAGTTATTTTTAAGACTTTTTTTAGCCTGTTCGAGATAAAGATAAACAAGGTTAATCGATAAAGAAAAAACTTCCGTAACCCCAAAGGCAAAAATGGTGGCCAGAATCAGGTTATAGCCAATGCTGGGTTTTATCCCCAGAAGCTTTATAAGAACAGCGCCGCAAAGATGGCCAAAATAATAATAGTTAATCGGAAAACCATTGGGATTACCGGCATCGGCCGACAACCACATGTCTAAGGGTGGAAAATGAACACTTTTTAAAATCGAATTAATAAAACCAAAGTCCATAAATTTTTCCAAACCTCTGATCGATGGTTCCTGGCCTCTAACAAAAGTCCAGAAATAAAGAGACGCTAAAAACAATATTTCTTCAAAAATAATCAGGCCCCAGCCAAATTTAGATTTCTTGCCAGTTTTGTTTCTATTTAATAGATAAAGATTGAGAAGAAAAAAAATCGCCAAAAGCAGAAAAATTGCTGTTTGGGTAAAAGGGATTATCTTTAATAGTCCAAAAATAAAAAGGGTATAACTGATGGCCAGTAGGGCAATAATTTTGGCAAAAGGGTAGCCAAAGTCAATAAAAAAACGACCGAAAATTTTTTTAGTTATGGGAATAAAAATAGTTCCCATAAAAAGTAACATTAAATACCAAGAAAAAGTGGTCCAAATCCAAGACATATCTATTCATTATATTATAACCAGATTGTATTTTAAGGCTGTTTTTGGTATAAAGAATCCCATGGATAAGCGATTTACGCCGGCTCAGATTGAGGCCGAAATCTATAATTTTTGGGAAAAAAATCATCTTTTTGAAGCCCGGATCAATCCTAAGAAAAAACCTTTTTGTATTATTTTGCCACCACCCAATGCTAATGCCGACCTTCATCTGGGTCATGCCATGTATACCTATGAAGACGTGATGATTCGTTATCACAAACTGATTGGTGATGAAGTCTTATGGTTTCCCGGCGCCGATCATGCTGGTTTTGAAACCCAGTATGTTTTCGAAAAATATTTGCAAAGCCAAGGGAAGAGTCGCTTTGATTATGACAGAGAAACTCTATACAAAATGATCTGGGAATTCGTTATGAAAAATCGGGTAAATATGGAGAGTCAACTGAAACGGCTTGGTTTTGCCCTGGATTGGCCAAAGAAAAAACTGACCATTGACCCTGAAATTATAAAAATTGTCTACAAAACTTTCAAGAAACTTTATGACCAAAACTTAATTTATCGGGCTGTCCGCTTGGTAAATTATTGTACTTTCTGTGGCACCGCTTTTTCTGATCTGGAAGTGGTCTATAAGGAAAAAGTGAGCCCGCTTTATTATATGAAGTATGGTCCTTTTACTTTGGCGACGACCAGACCGGAGACTAAATTTGGCGATACGGGTGTGGCGGTTAATCCTAAAGACAAACGTTATCAAAAATGGATTGGTAAAGAGATTGAAGCCGAAGGACTTTTGGGCAAGTTTAAAATGAAGGTGATCGCTGATGAATCAGTTGATCCTGAGTTTGGTACGGGAGTGGTTAAAGTGACTCCAGCCCATGATTTTACTGATTTTGAAACCGGGCAAAAACACAATCTAATTTTAAAACAGGTTATTGGTTATGATGGTAAATTAAATAAATTAACCGGCCCATATCAAGGGTTATATGTTAACCAAGCCCGTAAAAAAGTCGTTGAAGATCTACAGAAAAAAGGTTTAATCGTCAAAATTGATCAAAATTACCAAAACAGGGTCGGCACCTGCTATAAATGTGGTCGGACAATTGAGCCTTTACCTTTGGAACAATGGTTTGTTAAGGTTAAGCCTTTAGCCGATAAAGCCAAAGAACAACTGGAAAAAAACAAGATCAAGATTTATCCAAAAAGATTTAAAAAAAATTTAATTTGGTGGTTTAACAACTTTAAAGACTGGAATATTTCCCGTCAGGTGGTTTGGGGGATAAGAATACCAGCTTATTACTGTAAATCACAAATTACAAATAACAAATTACAAAAGTGGTTTGTATCAATTGAAAAGCCGGAAAAATGCCAAATCTGTGGAGGGCAAGATTTTGAACAAGATTCTGACACTTTTGATACCTGGTTTTCTTCGGCTCAATGGCCGTTCGCAACTCTCCAGACAACTGGAAAAGATTTTTACGACTATTTTTATCCAACCTCAGTCATGGAAACAGCCTATGATATTTTGCCTTGGTGGGTGGCACGGATGATTATGATGGGTTATTTTACTACCAACAACATTCCCTTTAAAAATGTTTTTTTTCATGGTTTGGTGCGCGACAAAAACGGACAGAAGATGAGCAAAAGCAAAGGCAATGTCATTAATCCGCTTGAAATGATTGATAAATACGGAGCCGACGCCTTAAGGGCCAGTCTCTTATTTGAAATAAAAGAAGGCGCCGATTTATCTTTAACCGAAGAAAGAGTCGTCGGGATGAGAAATTTTGCCAATAAGGTGTGGAACATAGGGAGATTTTTGTCGATGAATCAGACGACAAAAAAATCACAAATCACAAATCACAAATCACAAATAATTGACAATTTACAAAAAGAACTTAAACAGGAAGAAAAAGAATATAAAAAACACATGGAGGCATATCGGTTTTCAAAAGCTTTGGGAGTGGTTTATGAATTTATCTGGCACCGGTATGCTGATTATTATCTGGAGCAGTTGAAAGAAGCCCTTTTTAATGGTAAGATTGAAGCTCTTGAAGAATTGAAAAAGGCGTATTTTGCCAATCTAAAGATGCTTCATCCGTTTATGCCGTTTCTGACTGAAGCTGTCTGGCAGATATTCCACGGAAAGAACAATTCAATATTAACAGTTGCCAAAAAATAAAATGAAAAGGACTTATCAACCAAAAAAGGCCAAAAGGATGCGCAAGCATGGATTTTTGGTAAGAATGAGATCAAAAGGGGGAAGAAAAGTAATTAAAAGAAGGATTCTTAAAGGAAGGAAAAAATTAAGCATATAAATATGTTACAACCAAATTTTTTTAATACAATTTTTGTTTTTCCAATTTTAAATTTATTGATTGCTCTTTACAAACTTTTTAATTTGATCAAACTGCCGGGTGATTTTGGTTGGGCGATTGTTAGTCTGACGGTAATTGTCAGATTGGCGCTACATCCGTTTTTTAAGCAGCAGTTGGACATGGCTAAAAAATTACAGGACATTAAACCAACCCTAGATAAGTTTAATGAAAAATATAAAAAAGATCCTAAGAAACTCCAACAAGAACAGATGAGAGTCTATCAAGAGGCAGGAATTAATCCAGCTTCTGGTTGTCTTTTCATGATTATTCAACTACCGGTTTTTTACGCTTTATATCAAACCTTCTACATTTTACTTCTTAACGGAATAACGGGAAAAATAATTAATAGTATCAATAAAGTTTTGTATGCCCCTTTTTTGAGAATCCAATCTTTGGATACATGGTTTTTTGGTTTCAATTTAGCCTTAGCGCCGTCCAAAGCTAAGCTTTGGTATTATTATCTTGTTCCGGTGATCACCGCCGTACTTCAGTATTTGCAGACTAATGCCACCACACCGGCAATGCCTGTAGAGAAAAAAGTTGATGAAAAAACAGGCAAAAAAGAAGGAACGAGTGAAGATTTTCAAAAAACCATGAACATGCAGATGAAGTTTATTTTGCCCATAATGATTGGTTGGTTCTCTTATACTTTGCCTGTCGGTCTTTCCATTTATTGGAACATCTTTTCAATCTTTAGTATTTGGCAATATCAGCAATTAAAAATTAAAGCGCCTTCAGGCGGGAAGAAATAATATGGAAAAAATTGAGGTTATTAAAACCGAAGCGACCGAACTATTAAAAAAAATTATTGATAAGTTTGAGGTTGAAGTAAATTTTGAAGAAGAAATATATCAAATCGTCATTAAGGCTGAAGAAGAAGCGCCGGTTGTCATTGGTCGTCACGGTGAGACAATTCGAGCGATTCAAAAAATTCTTGAAGTTATTTTGTATAAAAAGTTTAGTGAACCGGTTCAGATTTTGGTTAATGTCAATGACTATCGGGAAAAGCAAAAAGAAAGATTGGAGGGGATTGCTACCGAACTGGCTCAAAAAGTGACCGAGTCAAAAAACTCAACTTATTTTGGCGGTCTTTCTTCGTACGAAAGAAAGATTGTCCATGAGTATATTACCGCGAATTATCCGGAGTTGACGACCTATTCGGTCGGCGAGGGTAAAGGCAGAAAACTTGTGATAGACTTAAAAAGTAATGAAGCCAGCCCAAAAACCGAAGACTAAAAATATACTTTTAGTTTTACTTCTACCGGCGATTATCGTTTTCGATGTTATCTATTATTTTATAATCCGTTCCTCTTGTTTTAACTGTGGTAATCTGACTGAGTTTTTAAAAACCTCATCTTTGTCAATTTTCGTTCTTAATGGGTTTTTTGGGTTATTTGATATAAAGAAAAAATAATCTCTTCCTAACAATCTAAGAAGCTATTCTTGTAGCGTATAGTCCGTAGACATAGTCGAGATAATCAACTATCTTCTTTTTGTCTATGAAAGGAAACTTTTTTTACAAAAGATTGGGCGACAATATTATTACCGGAAGAAGAAAAAGAAGAATTTCGCAAGAACAGTTAGCTCTGGCCTCAGATGTTGACCGGACTTATGTGGCCCGATTGGAACAGGGCAAGGCTAATCCAACTATAAAAACTCTCAACAAACTCTGCAAGACCCTCAAAATTAGATTGGAAAAACTGCTGGAAGGAGT
>CAZPKD010000012.1:0-13251 GCA_964587115.1 uncultured Gammaproteobacteria bacterium
AAAAATGGAATATAAAACCGTTTTTCATTGTTGCGAACCAGACAAAAAACTTTTACGATTTGCTCAGGATCATAAAAGTTTTTTGTCTGGTTCGCAACAATGAAAAACGGTTTTATATTCCATTTTTTTATCCCAAACTCCACTTAAAATTACCAAGATATCTTCTCCGGAACGGCGGTTGTGAATTATCAAACTTTTGTTGTGTTGAATAGCTAAACGGATTTGATTATCAAAAAGTTGTTTTTGTTTTTCAATAAATTCTTTATCAACTTCATAGTTTTGGTACTTGGTGTTTTGATACACATGTTTATCAATCCCCACCTCACCAATCGCGACTACTTTTTTATTACTTAATATCTTTTCCAAAAAATAGATTCTGTCAGTCATTTCCTTCCCGTCAATGCTCCCCCTGCTTCGCAGGGCCTGCGCGTTGTCGGGATCCCTTCCTTGACTGCCACCTATTTTTTGTTCAATTGCATGGTGTGGGTGAATTCCAACCGCCGCATAAACTCCTTCGTATTTTTCCGCGATCTCAACCGCTTTTTTTGATGTTTCTTCATCCGTACCAACAACCGTCATATAGTCCACACCGGCCTCATGAGCTTCCCCAATAACCTCTTTTACCCTGTCTTTAAAGGCTTTAAAATTTAAATGGCAGTGAGTGTCAAATAACATATTCTTATTATAAATTCCAAATCACAAATTACAAACAATATTCAAATTACAATTATTAAACATTAAAATGTTTGTTAATTGTTTATTGTAATTTGTTTGGAACTTGTAATTTGGAATTTTGTTATACTTTTTTATATGCCTATCTTCATCGGCGCTGACCATCGTGGTTTTGAGTTAAAAAACAAACTGATTGAATATCTTCAATTAAAAAACATTCGCGTTGAGGATATGGGTAATTACTCGTTTGAGCCAGAAGATGATTATCCGGACTTTGCTAAAAAAGTAGCTCAGGCGGTCTTACAAAATCCCAAAGAATCGTTGGGTATTGCTATCTGCGGATCAGGAGTTGGGGTTTGTATTGCCGCCAACCGGTTGATTGGAGTTCGTTGCGCTTTGGGTTTTGATATTGCTCAAACTCAACATGCCCGGGAAAATGATCATGCCAACATTCTTTCAATTCCGGCTGATAGTTGTAATTTTGAGAAAGCAAAACAGTTGGTCGATGTCTTTCTTTCTTCCCAACCAAAAACAGAGGCCAAATATCTTCGCCGAGTCAAAAAACTGGACGAGTAATTAAATCAAAGATTAAAGCGCAAAAATCAAATCCCAGATCAAAGTTCAAAACCGAACACATCTTTAAGCTTTGAGATTCCTTCCCTAGATTATATTTCTACAAGGTTTAAATTTTCTTCTGGTCGCAGTTGGCTTCCAAGGAACAATTTTGCCATCTGCAAATAACGGGGATTAAGGTCAGTCACAAAATATTGACGGGTTTTATTTTCGGTTAATTTCTTTTCCGTCTCCGGATGTCTTTTAAAATAATCTTTTAATTTTTTAGCGACTTCTTTTCCCTCAGAAATTATTTTTACATTTTTACCAATTGTTTTTTGAATATTTTTTTCAATCAAACCATAATGAGTACAGCCAAGAATTAAACTGTCAATTTGCTCTTTTTTTAGGTCTGAAAAATACTTATCTAAGATTAAATTTAAACCTTCCCAATCCAATTCTCCCTCTTCAATAATTGGTACCAAAAGTGGGCAAGCCTGTTGAAAAACTTCTATCTGTGGTGATAGTTTTTTTAGTTCTTTAACAAAAGTTTCCGTGTTGATGGTTGTATGAGTCCCAATTACACCGACTTTTTTGTATTGACCTTCAATCGCCGCTTCCACGGCGGGACGAATAACGCCGAGAACTTTTCGGTCGGGATATTTTTTTGGTAAATATTCTTGTTGGATCTTCTTCAGGGCAGAAGCGGTGGCCGTATTACAGGCAATAATCACTAAGAGGCAGTTTTTCGCAAATAAAAAATCAAGGGCTTGTTTAGTAAATTTATAAACCAACTCAGTTGATCGGCCTCCATAAGGCACTCTGGCATTGTCGCCTAAATAAACATAATCATATTTGGGCAAGTCTTTTATTAATTCCCGTAAAATCGACAGACCCCCTAATCCCGAATCAAAAATACCAATTTTCATAAGAAAATATTATATCTCTTTTAGCTGATACTTTCCTTCTAGATTTTTCTCGACAATTTTTTTTATTTCCAAAAGAGAAATTATTTTTAAAGTTTTTTGGACGGTTTTTTTCAGTAAAAATACCAACTCGTCAGAAGTTCTGGGTTCTTTTTTTAAAATTCCAAAAACATCTTTTTCTTCTTTGGTTAATCTCTTTAATAATTTTTTGTCCTGGTCAGGGGTTATCTTCAAATTAAACTCTTCAAATATGTCTTCAGCCGAAGTCACCAACTTTGCCCCTTGTTTTAATAAAATAATGGGTGCGGCTGACATTTCTGAAGTGATGGGAACGGGCGGGGCAAAAACTTCTTTTCCTTGCTCGGCCCCATAGCGGGCTGTGATTAAAGCTCCGGAATTCTTGCCTCCTTCGATAACTAAAACCCCCTTTGATAATCCAGAAATCAGCCGGTTGCGGGCAACAAAAAGACCTTTCAAGACTAACTGTCCTGGTGGAAATTCAGAAATGATCAAACTACCTTTTTCAATTATTTTTTGATAAAGTTCGTGGTTACTTGGCGGATAAACAATATCAACCCCGCAGCCTAAAAAGGCAACTGTTTTTCCGCCAGCGTCAAGAGCCGCTTGATGAGCAATTGCATCAACTCCTAAAGCCAAACCAGAAACAATCACGACTCCGGCACTGGCTAAGTCAAAGGCAAATTTTTTAGTTATTTGTTGCCCATAACCCGTCGGACCTCTTGTCCCGACTACCGCCATAAAAAAATTTTTCTCATTTAAGTCAAAGTTTTTTAAGTCACCTTTTATATACAAACAAATTGGTGGATCGGAAATATTTTTTAATGAAGATGGAAATCTTTTGTCTTCTTGACAGACAACTTGAATATTCTTTTTTTGCAGCTCTTTGAGTTTTTTTTCTGGATCAAACTTTATCCTAAAATCAAGAAACCTTTGGCCAAAGTGTTGTCCGAGAAGTTCTATTATTTCTTGGTCTTCGGCTAAGTAGGCTTTTTTGACGGTCTTAAATCTTTTTATTAATCCTAAGAATTTGATTGGTCCAATCCCTAAACAGTGAGAAAACCCCAAAGAATAAATAACCGTCTTAGTCATATCTTAAATATACATTAAATTCCCTATTGACAAACTAATCTAATTTTGCTTAAATTTTGGATATGGATACAACCGCAAGAATAGATACAGGATGGACAATTCCCTCAATGGCGACAGTTTTAGGATTTGCGATTAAAACCTTTTTTATCGTTGCCGGAATTGCGGCCCTACTTTTTCTAGTCTTGGGTGCCTTTTCTTGGATTACTTCAGGTGGCGATAAAGAAAAAGTCGCAAAGGCTCAAGAAAAAATTCAATCGGCAGTTGTCGGTCTAATTATTCTTGTGGCTGTGATTGCCCTTGTTGCCACAGTTGAACAGGCAATGTTCAAGGGCGCGGTCTGTCTTGGTCTAACCTGTGACCTGGTTTTTCCTTCCCTTATACAACCAAAGTAATTAAACAACCATTATGCCTATTTTCCCGGTTCAGGCGCAAGTAATTAAAGACTGGGATCCTACTTGTATTGTTGATGGTGTTCCTACTTTAAAATGTTTGGAAAGTGTTTTTGGCAATGTTTTAAGTATGGCCACGGCTTTTATAATACTAGTCCTCTTTATTATGTTTGTCGTTGGCGCTTTTAACTATCTGACTTCTTTTGGTAATCCGGAAAAGGTCAAAAAAGCCCAGGGAACTTTAAAATTTGCTCTCATCGGTTTTATTGTTTTTATGGCCTCTTATTTAATACTAAGAATTATTGACTGGGCCTTTTTGGGTGGAGCTGGAAAAATCTTCAAGTTTGAAATTCCGTAGTTATTTGGCGGGAGTAACAAAAATCACTTTTACCCCTTCTTCTATTGGTACTGGTGTTTTAACCTTATTTACCTCTTTAACAAAGTTTATCCCGACAAAAATCATTAGGGCTAAACCAATAGCTATAAGAATAATGCCGATATTTTTCATAGATTAACTTTTTCTTTAACTAAATATGGGGGACGATTCTGTATTTGTTGATAAATCTTACCAATATATTCGCCAATAATACCAATGGTCAGCAGTTGAATCCCGCCCAGAAACATAATCCCGACGAAAAGGGCTGTCCAACCGGTCACCCAATATTCAGGAAGAAAGATTTTGCCAACGATGCCGTAAATTATTCCTAAAAAGCCGACCGCGGCTGAAGCAAAACCCAGATAACTGGCCAATCGCAGTGGTTTGATAGAAAACGAGGTGATCCCTTCCATGGCAAAATTAACCATTTTGGTCAAAGGATAGTGGGTTTGACCGGCCTGGCGTTTTTCTCTTTTGTGATAGACATAGGCGGATGGAAAACCACTCCAAGCGACCAAACCTCTGAGAAATAACGACTGTTCGGTTAAGTTGTTTATAAAATCAATTACCTCTCGATCGATTAATCGAAAATCGCCCACATTATCAGGAATCGGGGTGTCAGATAAAAAGTTAATCACTTTATAAAAACAAGCGGCCGACTGTTTCTTAAAAAAACTATCAACGTCACGATTTTCTCTTTTGGCGTAAACTATTTTGACACCTTTTTGCCATTTTTCTATCATTTGGGGAATTATTTCCGGGGTATCCTGAAGGTCGGCATCAATGGTAACGGCACAGTCGCCCTTAGCAAACCGATAGCCGGCTGAAAGGGCTTTTTGGTGACCAAAATTGCGCATAAAAGAGACCATTTTGATTCGATTATTTTGATTTATTTTAGCCCTAATTTTTTTGGCGGTGGTATCCTCAGAACCATCATCGACAAAAATAATTTCATAATTATATTTTTGCACTGTTGGAAGTAAGCGTTTTAGAAGAAGATCAATATTTTTTTCTTCGTTAAAAACCGGCACAATGATGGAAAGTAAGAAGTTGTTATCCATAAAAAAATTATAACATTTTTTAGTATTTTTTAGTATACTTATTCCTGTTTACGGGGTAGTGTACGGTTGCACAGGAGGCTCAAATAATGGGCCAATCAATAAAAACTATTGATTGAATTTCGGCTGTATCGGTAAAATCCTTTTTATTGATAAAGGATAATACCGAGGCAATCTCAAGGTTGTCTATAAACTTGAGCGAGTCCGTAGAGACTATACGCCGAATCCCGCCTTGGCGGGAAAGATATAGTCCGTCACTCTTGGTAACAAGAGACAACATAAGCATAATCTCCTAGACCAGGTTCAACTCCTGGCTCCGTAACATAATTATTCGTCTTTAAGCCGGTATTGTAGAGCTTCGGCAATATGAGATTCGTCTATTTTTTCCTTACTTTCAAGATCGGCAATAGTTTGGCCAATCTTGATTATCTTAAAGTAAGAACGGGCCGACAAAGATAATTGAGAAATGGCTTGTTTTAATAAAAAAACCGCTTCTTTGGTTAAAAAGCAATACTTTTTTATGTCATTTGTCCCCATCTCACCATTAGTTTTAGTTTTAATTTCTTTAAATCGCTTTGTTTGTATCTTTCGCGCCTGACTAACTTTTTTTCTTATTTCAGCGCTGGTTTCAGCTTTAAAATCCCCAATTAGTTTTTCTTCATTAACCGGCGGCACATCAATATGAAGGTCAATCCGATCAAGTAAGGGTCCAGACAGTCTTTTTTTGTATTTAATAATTGCCCCTGGTAAACAATGGCAATTTTTTTTAGGATGACCTAAATATCCACACGGGCAAGGATTAGAGGCGGCTAAAAGAATAAAACGGCAGGGAAAAGTAATGCTTCCTCGAGCTCGAGAAATCGTCACTTGACCGTCTTCAAGGGGCTGTCGTAGAGCCTCAAGCACCGATCTTGGAAACTCAGAAAACTCATCCAAAAACAAAACCCCCCGATGAGCCAAAGAAACTTCCCCTGGGGCTGGCCAACTTCCCCCACCGATTAGACCAATTCTTGAAGTGGTGTGGTGGGGACTACGAAACGGTCTTGTCAAAACAAAATATTTGTCTTTTAAAAGACCAACCACTGAGTATATTTTTGAAACTTCAAGAATTTCTTCTCTGTCCATATCGGGCAAAATCGACGGAAACGCCCGAGAAAGCATAGTTTTCCCAGCTCCAGGAACACCTTTTAAATGAAGATTGTGAAAACCAGCCGCAGCAATTGTTAAGGATCTTTTCGCTTGTTCTTGACCACGGATATCACAAAAGTCAAAATCATATTTTCTCTCGGAGATTAGCTCCTCTATTTTTATTTTCGGAAACGGCTCTAGTGGTCTATTTCCGTTTAAATGGAGAACTAAATCAGCCAGATTATAAACCGGATAAACCTCTAAGTTTTTTACCAAGGCCGCTTCTCTAGCATTGCCTATTGGCAAGTAAATCTTTTTTATTTTTTCCTTTTCGGCCAACAAAGCAATAGAAATTACTCCAGAAACTTGACGCAATTTTCCTTCTAAAGAAAGTTCGCCGATAAAAAGACTTTCGACTACTGATTCTTTTTTTACCATACCGCTGGCCACTAAAATTCCAATCGCCATCGGCAGATCAAAACTCGAGCCTTCCTTGGGGATATCTGCCGGCGCTAGATTAACCGTTACTCTTGAATCTGGTACCTCAAAGGAGGTGTTAACAATCGCTGTTTTTACCCTGTCCTTAGCCTCGTCAACCGCTTTACTTGGCAAACCAACAACTGTAAAAGTTGGAAAACCTTTATTGGCAACGTCCACCTCAACATCAATCAAAATTCCTTCTAGTCCAACCGTGGTTCCTGATAGTATTTTGGCAAGCATTTTTTTATCATAAATCATCTTTTTTATTTTGACGATGGACTATAAACAACAAAATTACAGATACCGGTTGTCAAGAACGGTTTTTTTTATTAATATCATTGTATATATGAAAAAAGTCTTACCGGTTTTAGTTTTTTTGTTTTTTTTCTTTGTTACCAAACCGGTTTCGGCAATCAAATATGAGCTGGTTGCCCCTACTGGCGAACTGGAGGTTAACCAAGAAATTACTTTTACGATTAATATTGACACCGAAGGAGCTAGTGTTACCGCTGGGCAGATTGGCATGACCTACGATACGACCAACCTCCAATATTTGACCACTGTTCCTGGACAAGCTATGCCAGGCGTTTCCATTAGTGATCTGGGCAGTGGAAAATTACTTTTTTCAGGAACTAATAATAACGGTTACACGGGAAGTGGTGTTTTTGCGACAGTCAATTTTAAAATCATTGCCCAAGAAGAAGGTTCGGCCCAGCTTTGTGTCCTTTGGGCACCTAGCACTACACCAACTACCGGCCCAACCAATACGCCTGGGCCAACATCAACGACCGCTCCTCAAACAACAAATTTACCTACTAGTGGTTCATTAACTAATAGTCTCTTTGGAACAAGTCTTGCCCTTCTTTTTTTTGTCGGTGCTTTTAATCTATATTTTTTATCAAAAAATTCTTCATTTGAAAATAAACCCGTCAAAAAACATTCGCCAAAAAATAAGTCATCATGAAAAAATTTGTTCTTTTTTTTGTTGGTCTATATTGGCTTCTTTTTCTTCCTTTGTTAAAAGGCGCTTATGCGGTCGATTACTATAAATACGACGTTATTCCTCAACCCTGTTCGACAGGTGGTGGCAGCTGCCCCGTTGAGGTTAAACCAATCTATGACAGTCGTGGTGAAACCTGCGTCGCAACCTATGAAGATTTTAAAAAAGATCCAATAAAAAATCATTTTTGGGTTAATGATCCTGAAGTAACCATCCAGGGACATGCCGACGAAAGAGCCCGACAGTTTTTATACTGGGTAATTAACAAAAACGCCATTGACAGCCACCCGACTATTACCGCCATTTGGCAAACGACCAGAAATTTGGCCTTTTTTATTACCATTATTATTGCTGCCATTCTGGGATTGGGTTTTGTCATCGGTCAAAAAACCAATTTTCAAACTGGGATTAAAATCTGGCCGTCAATTTTAAAAATACTTCTATCTCTTCTATACATTGCCTTTTCTGCAGCTTTAGTTATTTCTTTAATCCAACTTTCAGAAATTTTGATGAAGTTTTTTATCGAAAACCTCGGTGGCGGAGATCTTTTTAACATTTCTTTTGTCGGTTTAAACCAAGAGTCAAACTATACCACTTGGCTGGCGGGCTGTCGGGATCTTAACTTTAGAGTCCAGGAAGCAGCCAATACCCAGCTTTTTTTACTTAAATTAACCAACATTACTTATTATGCTTTGGGTGGCATTTTAATTTTAAGAAAAGTTATTCTCTGGTTTTTGCTTTTTTTATCACCGTTTTTAGCGATTCTTATTCCTTTTGTTTTCATCAGAAATATTGGTTGGGTTTGGGTAGGGGTTTTCTTTCAGTGGCTTTTTTACGGGCCAATGATGTCCCTTTTTTTAGGTTCTTTAACTCAACTTTGGGCTAAGGGGATTCCATTTTTGTTTGATTTTTCCCGCGCCGGAACCGTTACTGGCTATATTTTCCCCACCGCCACCAACATTCTTTATGGTGGACCGGCCCAAACATTGAGCACTCTCAACAACGTTAACTATATTGATACCTTTGCCGAATATGTAATTACCTTGATTATGCTTTGGGCAGTAATTATTTTACCGTGGTTTTTGTTACGGTCTTTCAGAGATTATTGTTGTGATGGTATTAATGCCAGTAAAAATATTCTTTTATCAATCTACGACCAACTTCGTGGCAATCCCCAGCCACAACCATCACCCATTCCGTCTTTATCATCGATTGGTGCCAGCTTAAAAATTTCTAAAGAAACCGAAGTTCCGATAAAAGTAAGGTTAGAAACAATTGAGGAAATTAAAAAAACCACCACCGAAGATATTACTAGATCGTTAAACATTTCTACCAAAAAATTAACCGATATTGCCCACATTGAAACCAACAAACAAGTTAATGAAACTGTCAATAAAAATCTAAACTATTTAGCTAATCCAACCAAAGCAGAAACACCAATCGAAAGACAAAAATATATGAATTTACGAACTGAACTGTTTAACCGGGCCATTAAAAACGATCAGATGGCAAAACAAGTGTTAGCCTCTCTTTCCTCATCAAAGGTCGAACAGTTACAACGGCGACAGGGAATTATTGACAGTCTCCCGAAAATGGTTTCAGTAACCCATGTTGTTTCCTACAAAGTCAAACTTCCTCAAGAAAAAGTAGCCACGGTTACTTCTTCATTGTTTGCTAGCATTATCAAAAACCAGGCTCTTGTGGACAAAATTATTGAGAAAACTCAGTTAAAAGCCGAACAGATTATTAATGTTCTTAACACTTTATCAAAAAATATGTCTCTGTCTTCAGCAGAAATTATTCAGAAAACCGCTGAAGAAACCAAATTTGATCGAGAAAAAATCAGTCTTCTCCTTGCGGTCGTTTCTGAAATCCTTCAAGAAAATAAAGAAATGATCGCGACGGTTGCCCAAAAAGAATCACTTAAACCTGAAGAGGTAGAACGGGTCGTTTCCGCTCAAGTACCAATAATGACGGAACCAGAAAAACACATTGAAGAAACAATTTCTCTTCCCCCCACTCTACCATTGGAAGAATACGAAAGTGTCAAAAAAATGTGGCAAAAACAGTATGAACAAGGAGAAATTCCTCTCGCTGACAATATTAAATCCCGGCCGCAATGGGTAAATCAAGATGTGGTTTTTATAACCAACACTTTAAACAAACTTTTATCAACCTCAGAAGAGCTCCGCCAGGAGGGTCTTGACGATCTTGGTTATATCCTGCCAATATTTTTATTAAACAACCTTAAGGGTGAAGAATTGGTTGTCTATCTGAAGGCCAAACTAGAAGCGGCTAAAACCGTTGCCGAAATTATGGATAGAGAACAGGCTGTTGCCGACAAGTTAAAAGCTCAGGCCGGAGAGGAATTTATTGATGTTGCCACTGTCAAAAAACAAACTAAGGCAAAAACCATGACCATGAATCAAGCTCTTGAACAAAAATGAGTATGAACAATTATTATCAACAATTACTTTATATTCCCAAAATTGACAAAAACGATAAAATAATTGGCCCAGTCGAACGCTGGCAAGCTCATAAACAAGCTATTCTTCACCACGGCTTTACCGCCATTCTCAAGTATCAAGACAAATATCTTTTACAGCATCGTAAACACCCGGTTTTTGACGGTTATCTTGATCTTAGTTTTTCCTCTCATCCGATTTATAAGAAAGAAAAACTTCAAGACGATATAACCGCTATTTATCAATCTTTAAAGCGGGAGTGGCAACTTGAAAAAAAAAGTTTGTTTGGTGAAATAAAAAAAATTGGTCAATTTTATTACAAAGCACAGGACAAAAAATCCGGGTATTGGGAACACGAAATCGATTATATTTATTTAATAGAATTAGTTTCGCTTCCCAAACCAAACTCTGAGTTTGCCTACGGATTTTTTCCGGTTGAAATGACTTTTTTGAAAACCAACCCCAAACTTTACAACTCAATCCCTTTTGCTCCCTGGGTTAGTTCTATACTAGAAAAGGATTTAATAAAATGAACTTATGATTATTGTTCCAACCATTCTAGAAAAAGAGCTGGATTTGGTCTTTTTTCAAATTCAAAAACTTTCTTCCCGTTTCGATGTTTTTCAAATTGATATCGCTGACGGTCAATTTGTCCCAAATCGAACCATCACCATTGAAGAGATTACTCGCTCAATTCAAAATGGTCGTTTCCCAATAGACAACAAGCATCGTTTTGATTTTCACCTCATGGTTAATGATATTAGACAAAATTTAAAGGACTTAAAAAAATTAAGTGAGCTAATAAAAATTAATAATGTCTTAATCCATTATCCGCATTTTGCGACTGATTATGAACCGTTTAATGAGTTTTTTATTGGTCTCGTGTTAAACCCAGAAGACTCTGTGTTTGAATTAAAACAAAGAAGTGACATAAACTCCATACCAGTAATTCAAATAATGACCGTTGTTCCTGGGTTCCAAGGATCTCCCTTCATATCAGAAATGTTGAATAAAATTGATCAATTAAAACAAGTAAACTATAGGAATAAAATTTATCTCGACGGGGGAATTAACGACCAAACTCTTTCCCTGATTTCCTCTCGAAAAAATCTGCCTGATGTTCTGTGTCTGGGTAGTTTTTTGACAAAAATTGCCGCTACAGACAACGTTAAAAATCGTCTTCAAAAACTTTCTTTGTTATTGAAATAACACGTAATTGTTATCACGTTTTAATAACAAAATAATCACCTAGGGAAACAGAAGGAGAAAAAGCTTAGGATTTTTTATTAAGGTTTTAAGATCGTTTAGGGTAAATTTTCCGTCCTGATTAAAATCAAATGGCCACATCTGTTTAAATTTTATTTGATTGTTTTCTTTTTGGAAAACTATATGTTCTTGTCGCGGCAAGTAATAAGGCTTAAGAATTACCACGCGGTATTCCTTCCCCGGAATAATATTTTGGATATCGGTTAACTCCCCTTTTCCGGCCGATGCTTTAAGACCGGTCTTTTTATAAACCAAATTTTCTTTGTCATTAAAAACCTGAATTTCAAAATTATCACCACTGGAAATTAATTTTGGCAATAGGCCAACTGTATATTTTAGGCTTGGTAACGGAACAATCTCAAACCACCAGTTATCACTTCCTAAAATCTTTTTATCGTTTTTATAAAGATAAAATTTAATGTTGTTTTTTCCGAGAAAACCGTTTGTTTTGATAAAAAAATCAATGTTTGTTTCCTGAAACGGCCTAAGATTCTTAATATCAGAAAAGATATATTCAAATACTTTCTTTTGTTCGCTAACCAAAACTAATCTATACCCATCTTTTTTATCCCAAAATGACTGACCGGAATTTTTTAAACGCATATTTAGATCAAAGCTTGAGTAAGCCACTAACTGTTTAGGAAGATCTAGGATGATTTTTCCTTTATCTATTTGTGTTGGTTGCCCCTTTGTTTTTGAAAGAGATTGGACCGTGTAATACTGTTGATAATATTCGGGACTATCAAGAAGCTTCCAAGAAAATCCTAAAAACGGATCGGCTTGATAATCTAAAACAAATGGTGTCACTGCCTGAACTCGTACATC
This sequence comes from uncultured Gammaproteobacteria bacterium, assembly GCA_964587115.1. GTDB lineage: Bacteria > Patescibacteriota > Microgenomatia > UBA1406 > GWC2-37-13 > JAAZNM01. The sequence goes on from CAZPKD010000012.1 coordinate 12,248, forward strand.
GGGTAACCAAACATTTTCATAAGCTGTCCAAAAATAATTGGCGACTGTCTCACGGGATAACTTTTGTCCATCCCAACCAGTTTCGGTAATAAACACTGGTAAATTTTTATTTACTCCTAATTCTCTTAATAGTTCAATCTCCCATTGATAGGTTTTAACTGTCCCTCGACCATAATCCCAAGGAGAACCAGTAAAACCAGGATTAGGATAAGAATGGGATGACCAACCGTCGATATAATTAAAAATTTCAAATTTATAATTTAAAATTTCCTTAATAAAGGTTTCCTCATCTTCAAAAAGTGGTGGATTGTGAGGTGACGAAGCGTCTAAACCTGCCAACATCAGATAATAATCTGAGTTTTTCTCCTTTAATTTTTTAGCTAAATCGAGACTGGTTTGAGCATAATCAGCGGCGTCAACTTGACCACCCCATTCGGCCGCATGGTTTGGCTCGTTAAACAAAATAATATAACGTTCTTTGACCACCCAATTTAATGATTCCAAAAAGTCTACCCAAGTTTGGACGTCTTTCTCTTCTGGACGTCTCCAGAAACTTCCTTCGGGCTTGCCCGCCGAAGCTTCAGCGGAGGAGGGTTTTGTCGCCAGGCGAACAATTGGAATCAGGTGATATTCTCTTAAGAGGTCAAAAACCTCTTGCCATTTGGCTTTATTTTGATCGTTTTCCTGAATCACTAGAGTGATATACCCCCAATCGCCTCCGGTTGAATTAATCAGACTGGCAGCATTTTTTAGTTCTTCTAAATGTGGTTGAGCTAGATGGATACCAAACTTATTGTTTGGTTCCTGGGCCATTACTGGACGGATTGATAAAAACAGTAATAAAAAACAAATAAGCCAACGTTTCATAATTAAATCAAAAATTAAAACTAAAAGATCAAAGCCAAGTTCAAAGTTCAAAACCGAACACATCTTTAAGCTTTGCGCTTGTTTTTGATATTTGATCTTTGAGCTTTGACCTGCCTGCCGGCAGGCAGGGTTTTTCT
>CAZPKD010000013.1:0-12951 GCA_964587115.1 uncultured Gammaproteobacteria bacterium
ATCCCGCACATGGTGAGGTTCCTGCGCTCAAAATGATCCGCGATTCCATCACGATTGTCAGGGGCTGCAGTGGCAATTGTTCGTTTTGTGCCATTACCAGACATCAAGGTCCTCACGTCGTAAGTCGTAGCGAAACATCAATTTTGAACGAGATCCGTCGTCTGACACTTATGCCTCATTTTGCAGGAACAATCTCAGATTTGGGGGGACCCACCGCAAACCTTTGGGGTAGTGCGTGTGGCCGAGGAAAACCATGCCGGGAACACCGCTGTTTGTCTCCGGTGTGCGCCCAACTTAAACTCAGTGAAGCTGCCTGGTTAAGACTCTTAAAGAACGTTCCACTTCGGCGGTAAAATCAACGTGGCCCGGAGTATCAATAATGTTAATACGAACATCTTTCCAAAAAGTAGTCGTGGCAGCAGAAACAATCGTAATTCCTCGTTCTTTTTCTTGGACCATCCAGTCCATTTGTGTAGTGCCTTCATCAATGTCACCGATTTTATAAGATCTCCCGGTATAAAAAAGAAACCTTTCGGTTGTTGTCGTTTTCCCGGAGTCAATATGAGCAATAATACCGATATTGCGGATTTTATCTAAAGGAACAACTCTATTTCTGGTAATTATGCTTTGTTGAGCCATTCTTTAATTTTAAATTTTAAATTTAGAATTTTAAATTATCTTGATTACCACTTTAAGTGGGCGAAGGCTTTGTTGGCTTCAGCCAGTTTTTCCGTCTGTAATTTTTTGTTGATTGCTTGTCCTTGATTTTTAGAAGCGTCAAGTACCTCCGCATAAAGTTTATCAGCAAAAGTATGAAACTCTTTATTTGGTTTTGATTTGGCCGCTTCGATAATCCAAGTTAAAGATAAATAAAGTTTTCGTTCTTTTCTTACTTCAGTTGGGACTAGGTATGAAGCACCTCCTAATCTTCTCGGTTTTACTTCATAAGTCGGAGCCACATTATGAATTGCTTGGTTTAAAATTCTTAAAGCGTCTTGATTTTGTTTTTGAATCCGGTCTAAAACCGAGTAGACGATCTTTTCGGCGACTTCTTTTTTTCCGTCAATCATCACATAGTTTATGAACTTGGCCACTTCAAGACTCTGATAAAGAGGATCATTTTTCGCTTCGCTTTTTTTATAAGAATGTCTAGGCATAGTTAATAAGTTTAAGCAGTTTTAACTTTGTCATTTTTGGCGCCGTATTTTGAACGGGAGGTTTTTCTGTCAACCACACCGGCCGTATCAAACTTACCGCGAACAATATGATATTTAACACCGGGTAAATCTTTAACCCGGCCACCACGAACTAAAACAATTGAATGTTCAGCTAAATTATGGCCAACCCCTTGAATATAGGCCGTTACCTCAACCTTATTGGAGAGTCTGACTCTGGCGACTTTTCTTAAAGCTGAGTTTGGTTTCTTTGGTGTCATGGTTCTGACCACAGTACAAACGCCTCGTTTAAAAGAGTTGTTAGTAGGAACATACTTTCTTTTCAGAGTATTAAAAACGGTTTTTAAAGCCGCCCCTCTTGATTTTTTAAGCCTTGTTTTCCTCTGTTTTTTTATCAGTTGGTTGATTGTGGGCATATTTATTTAAAAATCTTCCGTAATATTTATCAATTAATTCTTTATTAACTGGTATTAACCTGCCAATTATAACATTTTCTTTTAGACCGAGCAAATAATCTACTTGGCCTTTAATAGCGGCATTGGTTAAGACGCTGGTTGTTTGTTCAAACGAAGCCGCTGACAGCCATGATTCGGTATAAATGGCCGCTCGGGTAATTCCCAAAATAGAAATTTTTCCGACCGCTGGTTTACCACCCTGAGCCAAGACTTTTTTATTCTCTTCCTCGAAACGGATTTTGGAAACCACCTCATCTTTTATAAATGAAGTGTCACCCTCATCTTCAAGGATAACTTTATCACTCATTTTTCTAATAATTACTTCAAAATGTTTATCGTGGATGGCAATTCCTTGAGATTCGTAAACTTTTTGAATTTCATCAACAAGATAAAGTTGGGCTGACTTTAATCCTCTAATGGAAAGAATATCATTGATATTAAGATAACCTTCGCATAAAGGAGTTCCCAAAATAATCAGTTCACCATCTTTAATTTTAAGTTTTTGGGACATAGGAATGATAAATTCCTGTTCTTTTACCGGAGTTTTATTGGTAGAAGTGATCTTAACGACATACATTTCTTTTTCTGTATCTTCTTTGACGTTAACCTTGCCATCAAATTCAGCAATTGGAGAAACGACTTTTGGATTTCTTGTTTCAAAAAGTTCTTCAACTCTTGGTAACCCTTGAGTCACATCAGAGATAACAATTCCACCAAAGTGTCTTACTCTCATGGTCAACTGAGTACCGGGTTCGCCAATTGATTGAGCGGCCATCACACCGACCGGAACACCAATTTCAACAATTTTGTTGGTTGACAAATCGGTTCCATAACATTTTTGACAGACGCCTTGTTTTGATTGACAATATAGAGGAGAGCGAACAACAATTTTTTTTACTCCAGATTTCTCAATAAGATCAATCTTGTCTTCGGTTATTATTTCTCCCGCTTTAAGAATAATTTTTTTATCGTCAGCAACAACATCTTTAGCTAAGAATCTTTCTCTGATTCTTTCTTTAAATTTTTCTCCTCGTTTATCAGCAATACTGATGACCAAACCTTCTTTGGCTTGACAATCTTCTTCTTTAACGATCATGTCATGGGAAACGTCAACCAAACGTCGAGTTAAATAACCGGCGTCAGCGGTTTTCAGAGCGGAATCGGTTAAACCTTTTCGGGCGCCGCGGGCAGAAATCACATATTCAAAAATTGACAATCCTTGGCGATAGTTTGATTTGGTGGGGACTTCAATAATTTTTCCTAAAGGATCAACCACCAAACCTTTTAAAGCCGAGAGCTGTTTTAACTGTTCTCGAGAAGCACGAGCACCACCTGATTTAATAATCATTTTAACCGGATTTTCTTCATCAAGAGCCGCCCAGGTTTTGTCAGCTAAATTTTCGGTTGTATCAATCCAAAGTTTATTGGAATAACGTTTTTTTTCTTCCAAAGTAAGCAGGCCTTGTTGGTAGTTCTTTTCGATTTTATTGATTTCTTTTTCAGTCTCAGCAATAATACTATCTTTTTCATCAATAATTTTACAGTCAAAGACCGATAGTGATAGACCCCCTGCGAGAGTGGCGGCCCAGAAGCCGATCTCCTTGATATTGTCAATTATCTGGCCGACCTTTTCATCATCAAATATTTTCATGGCCAAAACAACAATGTTCTTTATATCGGCGGCTTTAACGTCCTGATTAACAAATTTTAGTTCTTGAGGAAGAGTTTGATTAAAGATGATTCTTCCGACAGAAGTCTTGATAAATTTACCATTGACTTTGACCAAAATTGGCTCTCTTAGCCAAATCTTTTTAAGATTAAAAGCAATATTGGCTTCTTCTTCGTTGGAGAAGAATTTTAATTCTTCATCTTTTTTATTAACCAATGCTTCATTAATTGTTGTCAGATAATAACAACCAAGGGCCATCTCTTTGTTAGGAAGAACGATTGGTGAACCATCGGCTGGTTTGAGAAGATTGTGATAGGCCAACATTCGATTCTTAACTTCGTCGATAGCTGTTTTTGATAAGGGGACAAACACACCCATAGCATCACCATCAAAATCAGCGTTATAACCAGAACAAACAGTTGGGTGTAACTTGATAGCATAAGAATCAGTCAAAACAGGGTAGAATCCTAAAATTGAGAGTTTGTGTAAAGTAGGGGCGCGGTTAAGTAAAACTGGATGATTTTTAGTAATTTCTTCGAGGATATCATAAACAACCGGTTCTTTCTTTTCCAGGAAGTTTTTAGCGCTTTTAATGTTTGGGGCTAAACCTCGAATAATTATTTCATGTAAAAGAAAGGGTTTAAAAAGTTCAATCGCCATCTCTTTAGGAATGCCACATTGATTGATCTTAAGTTCTGGACCAACAATAATTGTTGATCGACCAGAATAATCAACCCTTTTTCCTAATAGATTTTGTCTAAAACGTCCTTGTTTACCTCTTAAAATATCTGATAGAGATTTCTGAATCTTAGAAGCGGCTCCTTGAGTTTTGGTACGGCCTCTGGTTTTTTGTAAATCAATCAGAGAATCAACCGCTTCCTGTAACATTCTTTTTTCATTTCTTAAAATAATCTCTGGAGCTCCCAGATCAATTAACTGTTTAAGGCGATTATTACGATTGATTACCCGGCGATAAAAATCATTGAGATCAGAGGTGGCAAATTTGCCTCCTGGTAGTTGGACTACTGGTCGAAGATCAGGGGGAATAACCGGTAGAACGGTTAAAATCATCCATTTTGGTTCAATCTTTGCCTTAATAAATGATTCAAGAACGCGAACTTTTTTTAATAGTTTATTTCTTTTTTCTCCCCGAGCTTCAGCCAGTTCTTTAAGATTTTTCTCGTATTTCTTTTCAATATCTAATGAACACAAGGTTTCATAAAGAGTTTCGGCTCCCATCCCTAAGTCAACAAACTCATCGACCCCTTTTTCTTTTAAGAAAAGATAATCGTCTTCTTCAAGGGTGTCTAATGGTTTTAAAGATTTAACAATTTTAACCATGCGGTCATATAAAGCCGTGGTTTGAGATTTTTTTTCTGAAAGTTTGTCAGTCAAAACTTTTATCTGTTCTCTTTCTTTAAAATCAATTTCTTGTTTGGCAATTTCTTTTTGTTCATGGTTAGAAATTTTTTTATCAAGGTCCTCTTTTTGTTTAGTAAAATCTTTTTTAATCAATCCTTGGTTTTCCTTAAACTGTTTTTCTAGTTCCATAATTTCGGTTTTTTTAGTGTCATTAAGAAAACCGACAGACGTTTTTTGTTTATCTTTATCAACCGTTTTAACCAAATAAAGAGCAAAATAAATGATCCTTTCCAAAGCCTGAGGGGGAACTTCAAGAATAACACTTAAGATAGACGATGGTCCCTTAAAATACCAAATGTGAGAGATTGGTGTGGCCAATTTAATATGACCCATTCTTTCTCGTCTAACAGCCGAGGTGGTAATTTCTACACCACAGCGATCACAAACAATACCCTTATAACGCATTCTTTTATACTTACCACAGTAACATTCATAGTCTTTAGTCGGACCAAAGATTCTTTCGTCAAATAGACCGTCCTTTTCCGCTTTAAAAGTGCGGTAGTTAATAGTTTCTGGTTTAGTGACCTCTCCATGAGACCAATTAAGAACTGCCTCAGGTGAAGCGAGGCTAATTCTTAAACCAGAAAAATCAACTAAGTTGAGCTCATCCATAAATTATTTAATAAAGTCAATTGATAATCCTAGGGCGTTTAGTTCTTTTATTAAAACATGGAAAGATTCCGGCACACTTGATTGAGGAATATCAATTCCCTTGATAATCGCTTCAAACGCCTTGGTTCTTCCGCGAACGTCATCACTTTTGATTGTCAAAAGTTCTTGTAAGGTTGAAGGAACACGATGTGACTCCAAAGCCCAAACTTCCATCTCACCAAATCTTTGTCCTCCCATTTGGGCTTTACCACCGAGCGGTTGTTGGCTAACAAGAGAGTATGGTCCGACCGATCTGGCATGGAATTTATCTTCAACCATATGAATTAGTTTCATAATATAACTGACACCGACAAGAACTTTTTTATTATATGGTTGACCGGTTTGACCATCATAAAGAGTGACTTTACCGTCAGCCGGTAAGCCAAGTTTTTTCAATTCAGAGATAATAAAAGCCTCTTTAATCTTTTCGAAAACCGGTACAGAAATAGAATAATTATTATTGTAAGCAATAATTCCCAATAAAGCCTCAAAAAGCTGGCCCAGATTCATACGAGATAAAATAGAGAGCGGGGAGAGAATAACATCAACCGGGGTGCCATCTTCCAGATAGGGCATTTCCCATTCCGGTAAGACTTTTGAGATAACACCCTTATTGCCGTGGCGGCCCGCTAATTTATCACCGACAGTAATTTTTCTTAATTGAGCCGTATGAACGATAACTCTTTTTAGAATGCTTGGTTCCAGTTCGTTAGGATCCTTTTTACCATCGATAGATTCTATATTAACGATTGTGCCCCTTTTCCCATAAGGCATACGTAAGGATGTGTCTTTGACATCTTTAGCCTTTTCACCAAAAATAGCTCTTAAAAGTCTTTCTTCGGCCGTTAGTTCTTTTTCACCTTTAGGAGCAACTTTACCAACAAGAATATCACCACCATGAACATCGGTTCCCGTGACGATCAAACCATCTTTATCGAGGTTTTGAAGAATTTCTTCACGGACATTAGGGATATCACGAGTTAATTCTTCCGGCCCTAATTTAGTATCAACCAGATCAGCAATAAACTCTTCCATGGTCACTGAGGTAAGAATATCTTCTTTAACCAATCTTTCTGAGATAACAAAGCCGTCTTCATAACCAAGACCGTTTAATGAAGTGTAAGCGACCACTAGATTTTGACCAAGAGCCAGTTGACCATTGTTAGTGGCTGGTCCGTCAATTATAACCTCACCTTTTTTAATTTTTTGTTTTGGTTCAACTCTTGGTTTTTGATCAAAGGCAACATCTTTGTTAGTTCGGGTGTATCTTTCCAGATCATACTCAATTTTTTTACCATTTTTGCTTCTAAAAATAACTTTTTGGCTATCGACATATTCAATTATTCCATCTTCAGGAGCAAAGATAGTTCTTTTTAATGAAGCGGCAATCTTTTGTTCGAGACCTGTTTTAACAATTGGTGCCTGGGCTTTAATCAAAGGAACCGCCTGACATTGCATGTGAGTGCCCATTAGGGCCCGGCTAGCATCATCATTTTGTAAAAAAGGAATAAGAGCGGCTGAAGCACCGACTACCTGTCGAGGAGAAATATCAATATAATCAACCATTTCTGTAGCCACTTCAACAATTTCTCCTTGATGGCGGACGACAACCTGTTCATCAGTTAAATAATCATCGCTATCAATATTGACCCCTTGAGAGGTAATATAATATTTTTCTTCATCATCAGCCTGCATGTAAACAATTTCATTACTGATTTTGACCTTTGTTTTTCCAGCCTTTTTTTCTTTAATAACCTTTTTATAAGGAGTTTCCAAAAAACCATATTGGTTAACTTTTGAATATAAAGCTAAATAAGTAACGACACCAATATTTGGCCCTTCCGGCGATCTGATCGGACAGATACGACCATATTGAGATGAAGAAATATCACGGATAGAGAAGGAAGCTCTTTCTTTTTCAATTCCGCCCGGTCCACCGACAGTAATTCTTCTTAGATTATCAAGTTCTGATAAAGGATTGGTTTGGTCAACAATAGTTGACAACTGACTGGTGCGATAAAAAGAATTAATGCTGACAATCAACGGCTTAGAGTTAACGATTTGGGAAGGAGCGACATTAGTTTCACCAGTAACCAAGCTCATTCGTTCTTTGATTTCTCTTTCTACTCGGACCATACCCACCCTAATTCCATACATTCCAACCAATTCGCCAACCGTTCTTAATCGACGATTACTTAGATGATCAATGTCATCAAAATGACCTTTTCCAACCGTGACATTAAGTAAATATTTAATCGACTCGATAATGTCATTTTTATTTAAAAGATAATTTTCTCGACTGATAGGTAAATTAGTTCCTAATCTTTTATTTATTTTATATCTACCAACATCGGCCAATGAATAACGACGGTGATTAAAAAATAGGTTGTTTAAAGTTTCGTAGGCATTTTCCAAAATCAGAGGTTCTCCTGGTCTTACTTTACGATAGATTTCCAAGACAGCTTCATCTTTACTTTTTGTCTGATCTTTTTTTAAGGTTGGGGCCAGATATTTATCAACTAATTGTTTATCGATGTCGCTAAAATAGGATAGGAGCTCATTGTTAGTTTCATTATCAAAGATTTTCAAGAAAACAGTTGATAAAAATTTTCTTTTTTTATTAACCTTCATCTCAATCAAATTATTTTTATTGATTGAAATATCAAGCCATGCACCAATATAAGGTCTGACTTCAGAGTTATAAATGGTTAAACCGGTAGTTTTGTCGATCTCGGCCGTGAAATAAATCCCTGGTGATCGGGCAATTTGGTTTATGATGGCTCTCTCAATGCCGTTAATGATAAAAGTGCCGCGATCGGTCATTTTTGGCAGGTTAAAAAAATAGACGTCTTGAGTTTTTTCGTAATTGGTTTTTTTGTTAACGAGCTTCAATTTTAAGTAGACCGGGATATCGTAGGTCAGTTTTTTTTGGAGACAGAGTTCAAGGGGGTAGCGCGGTTCACCAAAAAAAACATCTTCAAAGAAAAGGGTAAACTTTTTTCCGGTATAGTCTTCAATTGGGAAAAATTCGTTAAGAATTTCTTTAAGGTTATGATGGAGAAATTTTTCCCATGACTGTTTTTGGATATCAATGAGGTTAAAGGCTTCTAAATCTTTGTCTTCTTTTCCGAGGAGGAGTTCTTTTCTTTTGTAATTATTTTGTTGATTGGATTTGTTCATCGGTTTACAACACTAATTTTTTAGATAAAAATAAAACCTCCCCTAGATTTAAAGGGGATAAAAAAGCTTATATAATATACCGCAGCTTTGTCTTAAAGTCAAGTGGTTTTTTTATCTTTAGTAAAAAACTTTTTAGTGGCTTTTTTTTCTGGAAGGGGAGAGAGCGTCTTCATCTTTTCCATAATCAAGTTAATCGTAGGACTTTTCTTTTCTATTTTAGCGACATTCTTTTCTAAAGTTTTAAGTCCTTGAGGTAGTTCGTTCTTAACCTCGTCACTAAGGCTGTTGATTATTTCTGATAAGTTCTTTTCCCAATCTTCAGACATTTCTAAGGCCTGCTTCATCATTTGACGACCTTTTTTTGTCCCGAAGGCAAAAACCAATCCTCCCAAGGTCATCCCTCCCAAGATGAAGCCAGACCAAAAATTTGAAGCTTTAGGATTCGTCTGTTTTTCCATTTTTTTTGTTTTGAATGACGTCAAATACTTTAAAAATAGTCTTTATTCCGGACAAGAAACCAAAAACCTCAGAAAATCCGTGTTCCACTGAAAGGCCAACTTTTTCAAAACCGTCAGTTAACTGATTGGCTCTTTTTAGAACCTGTCGCAGTTCCTTGAGAACAAAGATCAGTTGAATACCAATAATAACCAATAAAACTGTCGTTACAGTTAAAGTTACCGTTAGCAATAGTTGTGTCGTATCCATAATTCAATGATAAACACTAATAAACTAATAAACAAGTTCTTTTATCATCTTCTTCAGAAACATGGTCCCTTTTTTATTTGCCCAATGAAGATTGGCTAAAAACAATGAATCATGAGTTCCCGCATCAAGCCAGTATCCTTTTAGCTCAGCCCAAGATAGTTTTTTTTCCTTAACATAGAGATTGTTCACATCAGTAATTTCCAGTTGGCCGCGCTCAGACGGTTTACACTTTCTTATATAATCAAAAACATTCTTATCGTAAATATAAACTCCGGTAACCGCAAAATCAGACGGAGGATCTTTTGGTTTTTCAATAATTTCTAAAATGTTTGAGCTATCCTTTGGGTCAAATCTTGGAACACCAAAACGGTGAGGGTCAGGGACCTTTTTCAAAAAAACCACCGCCCCGCTTTTAAAATTTTTAATTGGCTCAGAAATATCAGCGTCGGTCGTATTATCACCCAAGATGACCGTGATTGGTTGGTTATCGGAAAAATCTTCCGCCAGTTTTAAAGCATCGGCAATACCACCGTCAGCTTTTTCCTGATAAGCATACTCCAAATGATCAACGCCAAACTCTTTTCCATTTTTAAGTGTGGGGATGAAATGTCCTGAATGAGGACCGGAGACAACTACCAATATTTCTTTGATGCCGGCATTAACCAATGTCTGAATTGGATAATAGATCATCGGCTTATCATAAATAGGGAGGAGATGTTTATTAGTCGCATAAGTGAGGGGATAGATCCTTGTCCCTAGACCGCCGGCTAAAATAACTCCTTTCATAGTTGAATTAAAATTTTTAAAAAGTAAACAATTATAAAGGCAATTAATATATATTCTAGCACAGTTTTCAAATGAAGACTTTTATTGGTTAGATGATGACAAACACCCCAGACAATATAAAAAATGATAAAGACGAGCAAGATAACAAACTCAGATAGCTTTTCACCTTTAAAAAGGTTTAATGATACTAAAAAGAAAATTCCGGCGGTAATTAGGATTAAATAGTCAAAAAGATGTTGATTTAATTCCTTTTTAATGTTTTTTAACAGGTGTTTCATATAATCGCGCCTTTAGTAAAGAAAAATATTAACCCGAGAAAAATAAACCCAACAAAGATAAAATGAGCTAAACTTTTTCCACCAATTCTAACGATGTTAAATTTAGCCGCAAAATAAAAATCCAAAGCCAGGGCAATAAGCAAAAAGGCTAGAAAAACCACATTAATATCCCAAGATACTTTAGTCAAATTAATTTTTGGTTGAGCTTGGGACTGACTAGTGACGATTGATTTTTCGGTTTTAATCGGTTGGGTTTTTATCTCTTCAGCTTTAGCTTGAGGAACTGGTAGGAGATTGTTATTGTTGGTAGTTACAGAGGCTGTTAGGGGCTTGCCAAATTCTTGAACCACTAAAGTCGTTTCTTCGCCATTTAAAACGCCGTTAACGATAGCAAAGCCAACATCAGAGTATTCTGGTTTAAGAATATTGTCGCGGTGCGTTTGTGAGTTCATCCAACCATCAATGACCCCTTGGGAAAATAAAAAATTCTTAGCTAAGTTTTCTCCGGCAAACTCATATTGATAGCCAGAAGCCAAAATAAACTGCCAGGGAGTGTTGCCGTCCGGACTATAATGCGCCCAGTAGTTTTTAGTAAACATATCCTGGGCCTTTTTTTGAGCGGCATCAGCCAGTTTGGCGTTATATTGAAGAGTGGCGAGGCCATTTTTTTGTCTTTCTTCATTAGTTAATTGATAAAGTTTATCAACGGTAATATCGGTGGCAAAACCAAGGACATTATTGAAATTTGTTCCCACTCTTTTGAAAACAATTGAGGTTACCAAAGCAAAGATAAGATAGTAGGTCAAAAAATCTATATGAAGTGCTTTTCCCTTAAAATTATTTTCTTCTTTAGGGATGAGCAGATGAGCAATAAAGTTTTTTAGTTTCTTCATAATAGTTGTTTCAGTTTCTTATAATAATACTTTATATATATAAACATTATTATAATCCCTCCGGTATCGATAAACATATCTCTTATGGTCGATTGTCTGGTTGGAACAATGCTTTGATGCAGCTCGTCGGAAATAGCAAAAAGGACAGCAATAACAAAGGGGAAAAACCATCGACTATTTGATTTTTTATTTAAACTATTAAAAGCCCGAAACCATAAAAAAAATAAAAAGGCATATTCCAGTACATGAAGAGTTTTAAAAAAAATAAAGTTAACAATATAGGTTGGCGAAATAGAAATTCTTGACCGGGAAGAAAGATAGAAAATAATTGCCATCCATAATAACGGTGGCAACCAGTAAGAAAGAAAACGAATGACTTTTTTTATACCCACTTTTTTATTTTAAGAAAAACCGAGGCAATAGTCAAAAGCGAGTAGAGAAAAGAAGAAAGAGATAGACTATTTACGGTTGGAGAAAAATTATCTGATTGTTTTTTTGTGGTTTCTGTTCCTAAAACTTGTTCGGACCCAGCATAATCATAGTTTTGGCCAGAAGAAATATTCTGGTTTGTTAGATTGGCTTTTTTTGGAATAGGCTTGTTGACTATATTCTTAATGGCGGTGGGAATAGGATTACTGACAGAAGTTTGATTCGCTACCGGATTAAGGATACAAGAATTATTAACTGTTCCCGAACTTGGTTCTTGAAGACAGAAATCGTCTGAGTCAAGATTAATTCTTCCCCAAGTCTTGGTTTTTTCACTCTCAGCATATTCAAAACTGTCTTTTTCTTGTTTGTTGAAATCCAAAAGCCTGACAATATCAGCGTCGTTATTAAATATTGATGATGACAGTTCAATAACCCCATAACTTTTAGCTGGTAAAGTTAAAGAAAAACTTTTGGGCGAGGAACCACTATTTTCCAAATCATCAACATACCAATTGGTCAGATTAACAGAAAAATCATTGTTGTTGTAAATTTCTACACATTCTTTTTGATTGGTATCGGGGTTAACCATAATTTCGGAAAGAAAAATATTGTCGTATGAAATTAGTATGGTTGTTGGTGTGGGTGTACTAGTTGGTTCCGGGGTAGGCGAAGGTGTTTCTGCTTGTCCCTCAAAGCCCGAAGGGAGGGGTGGGGTTGGTTCGGGCGTTGATGAAGGGTAAAAATACTCAATAAAACTGACATTGTCAAAATAAGCTGAACCTGAGGCAACTAAAAGTCTTATTTTAGCGGAATTAATTCCTTCAGTTGGATTTTTTGTCAGACTGATTTCTTGCCAGTCTGATGATGGCGTGGCATAGTTGGAATCGTCAGTTGACGATTGAGAACCAGATCCGTCAACTGATTTATACCAGGCGACTCTTAAAAAAGCTTTTTCCGGATATGGAGAAATAAGTTTAAGATTAGCTTTTATTTGATAGGTTAGACTGGAACTAATATCGGTTAAAATTTGTTCGACGCCATAAGAACTAGTTTTAGGATTAGAAATCCTAGCTGATTGTGTTCCTTCAAAAAATTCCTCGCCGGTTGCCGAAAATAAAACCGTTGAATTATTTGTTTTCCAACCTTCTATTTCATTTTCAAAACCAGGATTTTGGACTAGATTAGAAGCCCAAATTTTCTTTGGAAAAAAAATTAGTGAAAAAATAAATAAAAAGACACAAAAAATTTTCTGGAACATCTTTGATATTTGATCTTTACACTTTGATCTCTTTTTGTCAACGGACTATA
>CAZPKD010000014.1:0-12909 GCA_964587115.1 uncultured Gammaproteobacteria bacterium
ATTCGAACGCTATCAGAACGCTCCGGGTCCCAACCGACCCGCTCAGGGAGTTGAGATTCGAACACAAACTCGACAATTTTCGTTACTTCGTAGAAATTACCGACCGTAAGGCCGTTGGAGTTTAATGCTGGTTTTTTTTAATCTCCATTAATCCCTGTTCAAAAGTTCTCATGGGATAAAAATTATTTTTTTTAGACTTCATTACGGCAAATCTTGGTCGTTTGGCTTTGTCTTTAAAATATTCATTATAGGTTGTCGGTTGGCAAAGAAAAGGGTTTAGCTCAAATACTTTGGCAATAAGTTTGCCATTTTCATAAGGAGACAAGCTATCATTGCCGTTTATGTGAAAAACTTCCTGAGAGTAATTATTTATTAAGTATCTTAAAGCGTAAGCAATGTCGTCAATAAAGGTTGGTGTCATTTGTGAATCTTTAACCATGGTTAGGGTTTGGTTTTTTTCCATAAGCGATTTTAATGTTCGAAAAAAGTCTTTTTTTTCTTCAAACTGAGCTCGATACGGATATGAAATTCTAATAATCATTCCGTTATTAGCAATGACTTTTTCACCGTCAAATTTGGTCTGACCGTAAACTGAGATTGGATTTGGTTGGCTATCTTCAAAATAGGGCGGGTGATTACCATCAAAAACAAAGTCGGTTGAGATATAGATAAATTTTTTCTTTAGCTGTTGAACAACATCAAAGACATTTTTTGTCCCAAGAACATTAATCTTTTCCGCGAGAGTTTTTTCTTTTTCTGCTTCATCAACATTTGTATACGCGGCCAGATGAATAAACTGATCAAATTTTAAATTTCTAAGAACATTGAAGACCTGATCTTTATTAGTAATATCCATCATTGTCTGAGGTAGGGGAACAAACTCAATCTTTTGATTAAGAAGTTCGACCAAACGAGATCCCACCAATCCTGTCGCACCTGTTAGAGCAACCTTTAACATAATTTTTAATTTAAAATTTTAAATTTAAAATTTATTCTTGGTATTGTTTTTTATAATATTCCTGATATGTACCAGTCTTGACCCTGTCCCACCAATCTTTATTGTTAATATACCAATCTATGGTTAATTTTAAGGCCTCGTCAAAATTATGTTTTGGAGTCCAACCAAGATCTTTATTTATTTTTGACCAATCCATTGCATAACGTCGATCATGACCCGGACGATCTTTTACATATTCAATTACCGAGTCATCTTTTTTCATAAGACGGATAATTTTTTTTATGACATCAATATTAGTAATATCTTCTGTTAACCCACCAATCAAATATGTTTCTCCGATCTTGCCCTTATTGATTATCAAATCAATGGCTTGACAGTGGTCTTCAACATATAACCAGTCACGGACATATAAACCATCTCCATAAACAGGAATTTTTTTTTCTTCGATTAAGTTGGTTATAGCCAGGGAAAACAGTTTTTCTGGAAATTGATAGGGTCCAAAGTTGTTAGAACAGTTAGAGATAGTTATCGGGAGATTATAGGTGGTGTAATAGGCTCTTACTAGATGGTCAGACCCAGCTTTTGAAGCCGAATAGGGGCTTCGGGGATTGTAAGGCGTAGTTTCAGAGAATTTTTCTTTAGTATTTAGAGGTAAAGCGCCAAAAACTTCATCGGTAGAGATGTGATGAAATCTGGCGACTTTGTTTTTTAAGGCCGCGGCTAAAAGAACATTGGTTCCTTCAACATTAGTTTTTACAAAAGGAGTGGGATCCATAATTGATCGGTCGACGTGGGATTCAGCGGCAAAGTGAATGACCATATCAATATTTTTAGTTATTGTATTTACCAGCGGCCAATCACAAATATCTCCATGAACAAATTCATAATTGGGATTTTTTTCGATTGATTTTAGGTTTTCTAAGTTTCCAGCATAGGTAAGCTTATCTAAATTAACAATTTTATCGTTGGGGTATTTCTTCATCCAGTAGAGGACAAAGTTAGAACCGATAAATCCTGCTCCACCGGTAATTAAAAGTTTCATATTTTATTATTTTATCAAAAATAGATTAATGTTTTTTTAGGTGTGGTTTGTTAATCAAATTTTCTAATATTAGCCAACGTTGTTTTTTGACTTTATGAGGAACATTATCTTCAAATAACTTAGTCGCTGTGGTCATTGGTCGGGGAGAGTACATAGCTACATAAGCTTTTTCAAACCCAACCTTTTTACACAGATCAACTGTATTTTGAAACTGTTTTTCTGTTTCCCCAGGGAAACCGACAATAATATCAGTGGATAATTTTAAATTTGAAATTTTAAATTTTAAATTCGCAACCAATTCTAAGTATTGGTCGCGCGTGTACCAACGGTTCATTTTTTTCAAGACCATATTGTCGCCCGACTGAACTGGTAGGTGGATAGTTCGAGATATGTTTTTGTTTTTAGCAATTACACCGATTAATTCTTGTGAAAAATCCCAAGGGTTTGATGATAAAAAATCTACCTTCATAAAACCCATTTGAGCCACCTCTTCTAATAAGTAAGGAAAAAGGGTCGGAATCCGTAATCGTCCAAGATGTTTAACATATATAGGTTTAAAATTTTTAATTTTAAATTTTAAATTTTCAGTCAATTTTAAATTTTTAATTTTTAAAAGATCGCTGCCATAAGAGTTTACATCCTGTCCCAGAAGAGTGATGTTTTTTAACCCTTTTTTCTTTAGTTGTTTACATTCGGCAATAATCCCTTCATAGGGTCGGCTTATTTCTCGGCCTCGTGAAAAAGGAACCACACAGTAGGTACAAAAATTATTACAACCATTGGAAATCGGTACCCAAGCAGAGTCTTTATCTTGACGTAAGGGTGTAATATCAAAGCCAGCCTCTTCCGTCAGCACAAACTCATCAACCCAGGGCAGCTTCTCTTTTAGACGTTTTAAATATTTTCCGCTCTTATCTCGTAGAGCGAGACCAGTAATACAGCCGGTGAGAATAATTTTGAAGACTTTTTTTTGGTGTTGCCTCCTTTTTTTAATAGGGATTAAATTTTGGATCAGTCCATAAACCCGGTTTTCGGCTGATTGTCTAACCATACAGGTGTTAATGACCACATAGTTAGCCTCTTGGAGGTTTTTTGCTGGAGTCATATTTTTTGCTTCAAAAGCGGTGGCGATTCTTTCTGAATCAGCCAGATTTTGTTGACAGCCAAAGGTGCGGATAAAATATTTCATGTTCTTAATTATACTAGGGTGTCTTTTTTCGGGATTTTTTTATTTGCTCGAGGATAAGAACAAAAATAATTAAAATAACGGCAATCATTAAAAAAACAATCAGTTTCTGTTGACCTTTAAGAAAGAGACTAGCGATCCCTAAAATTAAAGACACTAACCAATAAAAAACGGCAATTCTTCTTTTACCCCAACCAATTTCTAAGAGCTTATGATGAAGATGTCCCCAATCAGCCCTAAAAGGTGAGTGACGGTTTTTTATCCGTCGTAATATAGTGTAAAAAGCATCAAGCATGGGGATAGCTAAGATCAAAATGGCCGTACCTACTTTACCAAAAGAAAGAATTGACAGTATTCCTAATAAAAAACCCGCTAAAGCCCCACCTCCGTAACCTGGCATAATCTTTTGGGGATAAAAATTAAATGGTAAGAAGCCCAAATACGCACCAGCGACTATAAAAGAAAAAATAGTTACCGATTGAACACTAATGTCATGAGCCGTAAACCTTTGTGATAATAAACCCATAAAAAAAGCAGCTATAGCGACAAATCCAGGCAACTGACCATCAACACCCTTGCTCCAATTAACCATATTCATGGTCCAAGAAAGCCAGATTATAGCTAATAGATCTGCCCAAACCCAAACATGATGAATTCCGAAAAAGTTAATAGGGATTTGCCAAGTGTCAAGACGGATAATTCCGCCAAGTGGATTGGAAATATAGGGTATTCCCAATCCAAAACCAATGGCTAAGCCTGAAATTAATAAATTGACAATAAACCGAAGATAGGGGGAAATATCATAGTAGTCATCAAGAAGGCCCAGAATAACCAAGAGTAGGCTTGAAAATAATATTCCAAACATGATTTTATTAATACCAATACAAACGACCGACGATAAAAGGATCGATAAGTATATTGGAGCACCCCCACCTCGGGGAATAATGCCTTTATGGGTGTGGGCCGGGTGAAACCTTTTATTCTTGTCGGTTACGAGATTTATCTTTTTGGCTAACTTTATTGTCGGAATGGTTAATAAGTAGGCGGAGATGGTAGAAATTGCAAAAGCTAAAATATAAATAGAAGGAATCATGAAATTAAAAAAACAATTTTTATAAAGATGAGTGTCAAAACAACCATTAGAAATATGTTTACGAAATCAATGATTTTTTTTACGATTACAATTTGCGAAAAAAATCTTCGATATATATAAATATTTAGGAAATAAAAAGCATTAATAAGGATGGGGATAAAAACAATCATCCAAGTGTCAGCTAGTTGATCTTCACCCCAAAGTTTAGAATAAAAAAGAGGAATTTGTGGTGGTAGATGAGAAAATCTGAGAATAAAGATTACTAAAACTAACAGGTTGGACAAAATTAAAACAATTTCCATAATTTAATATCAGTATAAAGACTGAATGTCGTAATGATAATTATTTTTTAAAATAAATACTTTTTCTGGGTATACCGGTAATGTGGTGGCAATTTTGTCTTTTGGAATCAGTATTTTACCAACATAGTTGGGTATTTCGGTATAGTTTTTACCAAAAATATAGACACGGTTTTCATCAAAATAATACTGACCAAGGAAAAAATCTAGCTCATTGGTTACATAAAGCAGATCCTTTTTACCAGCCAGATGTTTTATCTCATTAAAAACGACTCTGACATTATCTTTCTGCTGGTTTTTTATTTGAAACTGATTATAGCTTAAGGAATAATAAATGAAAAAAACTATAAAAATATACCGTTCTAGGGGTTTTATTTTTTCAAGAGCGTAACTAATTAAAATCAGGAGTCCCACGGTCGCAAAGATCAAATAACGCGGCAAAAAAATAGGTTTCCAGTATGAAAGGATTCCAATTAGCGCCGGGATAAGTATCGACCAAAAGAACAAATAATAAAAGATATTTTTTTTCCCTCCTTTTTCTAATCTTGTTTTTATAAAACCAATTATTAGCAAAAAGTCTAGTATTAAGGCAAGAATTATTTGCAATAACGGTTTTTCTATTAACTGCCCAATATTTTCGTATCCGTTAAAGATAATTTTTGGAAAACTAAAAATTAGATAAAATCCAGTCGTCAAGTTTAAAGGGACCTTCTCTATCCAGAAAGGTTCGTTGATAATGGCTCTTTGTTTTAGAACGAAGAAAAACCAGGGGATAATAAAAATTAATGACAATAAAATATTGGCAATTTTTTTTCTAAAACCAGGTTGTTTTTTTTCGAACAAAAAGACAACTGCTAGTTGGGCTAAAACCGCAAAAATCATGAAATAATGAGTGTAAAGACCAAGAACCGTGACAAAAACATACCAGTGCCAATTCTTTTTAAATAAAAGATAAAAAGATAAGACAACCATAAAGGCAAACATGGTGTACATTCTGGCTTCAAAGGCATAAAAGATCAAAAGAGGATTCAAAACAAATAGACCGAGATATAAAAAACTTCTTTTGAAATTAATTTTAATAATATTTACTAAAAAAAGGTAGGAGACATAAATTATTCCCCCAAAAAAAACTAAGGACAGTAAGCGGAGCGATATCTCAGAATGACCAAATAGTTTCATCCATAGATGAAGCAAGAAATAGTATAGTGGTGGATTAAAATCCTTAGCTGTTAAATAGATTATGTTAACAATGTTCTTTTTAGCCAAAAGATAGGAAAAGGCTTCGTCTCGCCACAAACTTTGAGTTAAAAAAACAAGCGGTGTTTTAGTAAATAGATAAGAAATCATATTGGTGATAATCAGACTTTTTCCGTTACTTTGTATTTTATCTTTTTTCCCAATAAAAGTCGAGTATGGGCATCAAGGGCCGGAAGGGATGAAAGAAGAAAAGAAACAACTGGAAGGAGATACCATTGGACAAAAAGTCCGGGAAGAGAGGAAAGGGGTGTTTTTTGATTGACTTTTTGCCTGATTTTGATGTCTAAATAAATATAAAGAGCGATCATGACAGTTGAGAGTGTCAGAATCAACCCGGCCATTTTTGGTAAAAGAAAGCCCAGAACCGTTCTTTTAAAAACAGGATTTATTAGGGGGGGGATCGAAGCGCTGACGGTCAAGATAAAAAAAGAGACAGGCCACAAAAGATGATTTTCGACAACATAAAAGATTTTCTTAATTTTTGATAATGATTCTATTTTTGGGGTATCAAAATATCGTTTTATAGAATAACTGACGTCGGTTACCCCCCAAGCCCATCTTTTTTCTTGTTCATAGCGGTTAATGAAAGTTTTGTAGACACTTCCCGAGGAGACGGCGTCTCCATTGACAATGGTATAAAGAGGAATAGTTTTGACCCGATCACCGAATTTGAAAAAAGCTTGTAAATTGATATGCCAATCTTCGGGAATAATATCCACATCCCAAAAGCCGACCTCATTTAAAAGCCATAGATTGGTGGAATACGTTGAAGTTTGTATTAATCTATCTTTTTGAGAAAGAAAAGCCAGTCTTAAAATTGAGGAAAGCGTGGCTTGCATGCGAACAAAAAAGGCCAATTTCCAAAAGTTATTATAGAGAAAGACCGGAGCCCAATAAAAATGATAAAGATGATCTTTATCGGTCAGATATTTAAAAGTTAGGTAGGAGAAATAATTTTTAGGAAGGCAACTGTCGGCGTCGCAAATAGTCATCAAAATCTCTTCCCGTAACCAATAATTTTTTTTAATATACTGATCAACAAATTTAGACGCATAGGTTTGATTGCTAGCTTTACCGGAAATTTCATGAGGTAAAAGTTCATGGTAAGTGACTAAAATATCGGCAAATTTTCCTTCATATTTTTGATTTAGTACAAAAGCTTTATCTTTTGCTTCTGACTCTCTTTTTTCAAAGGCTAACACCAAATAAATGTTTTTCGGATCATAATCAGATCTGATAAAAGAGTCAATGGTTCTTTCGAGTATATGAAGCGGTTCTTTATAATTTGGGATGATGATGAAATGTTTTATTTTTGGTTTATTTTTTATTTTTGCTAAATTTTTTTTGAAATCAATTTTATCAGCTGCTAATATTTTTTGGTATGAAATTGTCGCATGATAAGAAGTATCAAATGATTTAAATAAAAAATAAACGTCAAAAGCAATGATAAAATAAGCAACAATCGCCGGATGAAAAGGTGACATCCAGACAGGGAAAGTGATGGTCATCCAGGTTAGAATAGGAATAATCTTGTCAGCAAGCGTTAGTAAAAACATAGATCAAATTATACTAAAAAACTTAGATAACTTACTGCCAGGCTTCGCAAATTATCCTGTAAGGACAGAAGTCACAGATTGGGCCAACGTTAGGAGGATAGGTCTCTTTTCTAATTTCCGACACAAGATCAATGATTTCTTTTTTGACTTGTTCAATTTCTTTGACAGTTCTTTTTATAGTCACTTTTTCTAAGTTTTGTAAAAAAAAGAAGGTTAGATTTATTTGATTGATTTTCTTATTAAAAAGATTCCTATCGTTGGCGGCTAAGGCATAGATAGATAGCTGCAGACTCTTTTTTAATATTCTTTCATCTGGTTGCTGGCCGGTTTTATAATCAACGATTTCAATCTCGTTATTTTTATAAAGATCGACACGATCAATTTTTCCGGTTAAATAAACATCTTTTGTTAATTTAATCTTAAACATTTTTTCTAAATTAACTATTTTGTTATTCTGATTGTGAAATTTATTAAAAAATCCTCGGAGCATTTTTTGTCCTTCTTTTTTCATTCGGTTCTGGTGAGCAAGAGAAGCGTATCCGATCGGAATCCAATTTTCCTTATAAATTTTTAACAAGCGTTTTATATCGACCTTATTATCAGTGAGAAACTCGTGATAAAAATTTTGTAAGGTTTTGTGAATAGTGATCCCAAATGATTCTTGAGAGGTAGGGGCAACTGGAATTCTTAATATATAGTTATATTTATATTGCCGTGGACATCTTTTATAAGCTTCAAGTTGAGAATAAGAAAAATTGTTCAAAATAGTTTTTTTCTTGATTAAGTTTTCCGGTGATTTTTTAAATTCAAAAATCGATAGTTGCAACCGTTTGTCTTTTTCTATTGAAAGTTGATCATTAATAAAGTTGTCTCCTAATGCTTCTCTGACAAAAATTGATAATCTTCTTTCTTTTTTTCTTTCGCCATAAAATTTTGAACTACTAAGGAAGGCATTATCTTTAGCTCGAGTTAAACCAACATAAAATAAACGTCGCTCTTCTTCAAGATGATAGTCGCCCTTGGGGAGAATCTCTTTAATTAAAGGTTGGGGAATAGGAATAGTTTCCCTTCTTTCGTAGGTCGGAAATCGGCCCGTACTTAGGTTTACTAAAAAAACTACAGGGAATTCCAACCCCTTAGCCGAATGGACCGTCATGATATTAACGGCGTCATAGGTGCTAATATCAGTTTGGGCAACTATGGGTGATTCACCTAGTTCTAAACTCATGTCGATATAGTTGACCATAGCCGTAACCGAAGCATCTTCGTTTTCAGATTCAAAACTTTTTAATCGATCAAAAAACTTTGTGACATTAAGAGCTTTTTTTTCGTCTGTCTCGTTTTTATAGGCGATTAGTTTGGCCAGGTAACCGGTTTTCTCCATGAAGTAATAGAGAATTTGTCCCGCGGTTTCTTTGTTTATCAATGCTAAGTGCTGTTTAACAATTTTACAAATAAAAACCAGTTTTTCTCTAGTAGTTTTTTTTATTAACGGTAGATATTTTTTATAAATAGTAAACTCTGGTTGAAAAATTTTAGAATCAAAAAAAGACAGGTAAATTTCAATGGCTTGAAAAAGGGAAAGATTAATTTTTTTAGCAAAATTCAGGAGAAAACTTATATCTTTGGGGTCAATTTTAAAATAGGGCATTGATAGGACGCGATAAAAAGAAACTGAGTCTTCAGGATTAGCAAGAATTTTAAGATAAGCAATTAAGTCTTTGACCTCGGGCTGTTTAAAAAGCAGGCCTGGCCCTAAGAACTGATAAGGAATGCCAGTTCGAGAAAGAGCCCTTATAAAAGGCTCGGCATGATTGTTGGCGCGAACAAGTATGGCAAAGTCTGAATAACGATATTTTTTCTTTAACAAGAGAATTTTTTTGGTGACAAAATCTGCCTCACTTTCCACTTTTTCACCTAAAAAAAACCCGAGACTATTTCGAATATCTTTTTTTTGCGCCACCAATTTTTTTGAAATACCAAGCTGATATTCTAAGGTATCTGGGTCATTATTTTTTATCAATTGATAAGCGGCATCTAGTATAATTTGATTGGAACGATAATTTTGTTTGAGGGTAATCTTTTTAGCGTGTGGATAATCTTTCATAAAATTTAGAATATTAGAAACAGAGGCACCACGGAATTTATATATTGCTTGAGAGTCGTCGCCGACGACAGTAAGTCTTGGTTTATTTTTTGCCGGACAAAGAAGCTTTATTAATTGGTACTGGGCAATGTTTGTGTCTTGGAATTCATCAACAAAAACATATTTAAATTTATTTTGATATTTATGAAGAATACTTTTTCTTTTTCTAAATAATTCAATTAAATAATAAACTAGGTCAGAAAAATCCATTAAACTTTCTCTTACCTTTAAAAGTTGATATTTCTTGTAGGCATAGCCAAGTTCCAGATATTTTTTTTTGTCTTCCAAAGAATATGGTTTATTTTTAGTAAGAGACTTGGCCCATAAAAGATATTGATCAGGAGAAATGTCTTCATCTTTTAAACGCGAAAAATGTTGTAACAAACCTTCAAGAAATTTATTTGGGTTTCCTAAGGGTCGGAAATAATGTAGGTCAAAAAGAAAGAGATTCTTTTTTAAAAAAATAATTGTTTCTGCCTCGGTCATTAATCTATAGCCGGGTGAAAGACCGATCTGAGATATTTCTTCTTTCAGGACCTGGTCGGCAAAAGCATGAAAGGTAGCAATATACATCTGAAAATATCCATAGGGGAGAGCTTTATCAACTCTCTCTTCCATTTCAAAGGCGGCTTTTTCTGTAAAAGTAAGTGCCAGTATTTGTTCGGGTTTAGTTAGTTTTACTTTAATTAAATGTTTAATTTTTTCGACAACGACTCCAGTTTTACCAGTCCCGGCGCCAGCAATAATTAGTAGAGGGCCCTGATTATATTTGACCGCCTGTTTTTGTTGAAGATTGAGATTAAATTCTGGCGAGTCGTTCATGGGCATAATTTTACCAGATTCATTTTGAGTCAAGATAAGCTTCGTAGGTGCCTCCAAAAACAAAAACTGTAAGTAGTACTAAAAATAGATAAGGAAATGGAATTGGTTTAATATTTGGTGAAGAAATTACCCCTATAGTTAGCAATCTCTGAAACATGATAAAAAAATAGTCAACCAATAAAGGAAGGGTAACGGCATGAAAAGAAATCTGGACTATTTTTTTAGCATGAATCTTTTTTTGCATGAAAAAATGAAAGATAATGTAAGTAATCAGACAGGCAATTATTAAATAAAATAAAGTCACTAAAGATGAAAATATGGGGGTTAAGATGATCATCATAATGAAAAAAACAAAATAGAAAAATGGTAATAAAGTTTTTATTTTATTCAAAGAGCGACCAATATCAGAGAAATTTTTTTTGCTGATAGTTCGGTTAATAGTGTAGTCTAAAGGAATAGATTGGGTTCTTTGTTTTATTTTATCTGGATTAATAATTATTTCTTTGGCTGTTACTAACACATAGCTCTGGTATTGTTTAATCATGTTTGGGTTGGCATTTTGGTCGATGACTAATAACAATTTAGTTTTATCTTGATCGTTTAACCAAAAAAAATATGGTCGATTATAGGTTGTCATCAAGGTTCCCTTATTAACGATAATCGTTAGATCTTCGGGGATATTATTTAATGTATTTATTATATTATCAGTAAAGTTAGTAATTCTTTTTGGATTAAAACGGAAAAAAAGATGAATAATAAAAATTATGTTAATAATAGTAATTAAAGTTAAAAAATATCTTAAAGAAAATCTGAATTTTGTTGTTAATATCTTCTGATAGTATTCAGATTGAGGGAGCAAGCTTTTCGCAAAAACACGCAAAAAGGTCTTGACTTTTGACTTCATAACATTTATATTAGGTAAATATCCTAAAGAAATCAACTACTTTTTTGGGTTTAAAACAGAGTTGCATTTATTTTACTTTAGGTTATAATATTTTTTCCTATTTATTAATTTATTTTTTATAAAAAACTATGGCAGAAGGAGTGTTTAAACGAAACAAACCCCATTTAAATATTGGTACGATTGGTCATGTCGATCATGGTAAAACTACTTTAACTTCCGCAATTCACTATGTTCTTTCTAAAAAAGGTCAAGCTAAATTTTTGAAATACGAAGATATTGATAAGGCCCCTGAAGAAAAAGCTCGTGGCGTTACCATCAATCTTCATCATTCAGAATATGAGACCGATAAGAGACATTATGCTCACATTGATGCTCCTGGACATGCAGATTATATTAAGAACATGATTACTGGTGCTGCTCAAATGGATGGAGCCATTTTGGTCGTTTCGGCTCCGGATGGACCAATGCCTCAAACGCGAGAACACATTCTTTTAGCCAATCAAGTCAACGTTCCGGCAATTGTTGTCTTCTTGAATAAATGTGACATGGTTCAAGATAAAGAGATTTTAGATTTGGTTGAGATGGAAGTCAGAGATCTTTTGAAAAAATATAAATTTCCTGGTGATACCATTCCAGTTATTAGAGGCTCAGCCCTTAAGGCTTTGGCCGATGATCCAGAAGGTATTAAATCTATTGAACAACTGATGAAAACAGTTGACGAATATATTCCCGAACCAAAAAGAGCCACTGATAAGCCTTTCTTAATGCCAGTGGAAGATGTCTTCACAATTCAGGGTCGTGGAACTGTGGTTACGGGTAGAGTTAGTCGAGGTCAGCTGAAACTAAATGATGAAGTTGAAATTGTCGGTTTAAAGGCAACAAAAAAAACTGTTATTACCGGTATTGAGATGTTTAGAAAGACCTTAAACGAAGCTCAAGCGGGTGATAATGTTGGCCTACTTTTAAGAGGAATAGAAAAAGACGATGTCCAAAGAGGTCAGGTAATTGCTAAAACTGGTTCAATTACACCTCACACCGAGTTTGAGGCGGAAATTTACGTTTTGACTAAAGAAGAGGGCGGACGACACACACCATTTTTCAAAGGTTATCGACCACAGTTTTATATCCAAACAACCGATGTTACTGGTGAAGTCACTTTGCCAGCTGGAGTGGAGATGATTATGCCAGGTGATAATATTAAAATTACCGGCAAGTTAATCTATCCAGTAGCTATCGAAGAAGGTCTAAAGTTTGCCATTCGAGAGGGTGGTCATACGGTGGGAGCCGGTGTGGTTACAAAAATTATCAAATAATAAGTCGATTAGCTCTTTTAAAATATGCCAAAGGGGAGAATTAGAATAAACATGAAGTCGTACGATCATCATTTGATCGACGATACTTGTCAGAAGATTATCGATACGGCCGTGAGGACCGGAGCCTCGATCATTGGTCCGATTCCGTTGCCCGTAAAGACAGAAGTTTATGTGGTTAATAAATCACCTTTTACCGATAAAGATTCTCGAGACCACTTTGGTTTAAAAATCCATAAAAGATTAATTGATATTATTAATCCGACCAACCAGACGATTGATTCTTTAATGCATCTTGAACTGCCCGCAGGCGTTGAACTTGAGGTAAAGATGTAA
>CAZPKD010000015.1:0-6025 GCA_964587115.1 uncultured Gammaproteobacteria bacterium
CATAAAGTTTTTTCCATTTTTTAATGTTCTCTTCTTCTCTTTGTCTCATCCATTGCTTGGCTTCATCAACCGAAATATTATCTCGGTTAACCACCCGATCAACTCGGATTGCTTCTTCAGAACAAATTAAAAGGACCTTCAAAACCTTAGGAATTCCTTGAGCCATAAAACCTGATAACCAGGCTTCATAAATAATTTTCTCTTTTTCAGAAAGAATTTTTTTAGTTAGAGCGTCCATTTCTCTTTCGTGACTATCCGATCTTGAAAGAGCCCCTTGTTTATTTTCATTAATATGATGTTCTCGGTCATACTGTCTTTGAATGGCGCCGGCATTAATATGTTCCCAGTTTAAAAAACGGGCGAGATTTTTTGCTAAAGTAGTTGTCCCCACGGCAATTTTTCCGGAGACAGTGACGGCTCGATGCTGATATTTGTTTTCTTCCATATATTAGTTTAGAACAATTATTTTAAAAAAACAAATATTATTTGAGCAACTTTACGACATCGTTAATAGAAATGACAATCGCCAGACTAATTAATAGAAAAAAACCAATGAGATTAAGATAGTTTTCCAGTTTTTGATTAACGCGCTTTTTCGTAATCCATTCATAAACAATAAAAACTAAATGACCGCCGTCAAGAGCCGGAAATGGTAGAACATTAACCACGGCCAGATTTAATGATAAAAGAGCAATCAGTTCCAAAACGGCTTTTTGGCCAAATTTAATTGCCTGACCGGTAAATTGAGCGATGCCGATTGGGCCGGTAACGTCAACTTTTGGTTTTTGAAAAGTTACCAGCAATACGAGAGTTTTTATCAGTTCAACAATAATTTTTTTGGTAATAGAAAAAGCCTCAACTAATCCATAAAAAGGAGCCTTATACCAAATATATCTTCGTTCTGTAAATGAAGTAATGACGACTCCTAGTGGTCCCTGGCCATTAGGGGGATCTTTTCTTGGGGTTATTTTTATCTGTTCATTTTTTCCATTCCTTTGGATAGTAAGATAAATTTCTTTTCCACCATAGTTTTTCATTTGTCTGATGAAGTCATCAGTGGTCTTAAAATTATATTTTTTATCACCATCCTTATTAGTCTCTTGAATTAATGGCAAAATAATCATTTGGTTAGGATGGATAAGGCTGGGATTGGTTATTTTGTTAACTTTGGCAATTTGGTAAGCATAATAGCCGTTATTATATTTTTCCTGAGCGATTTTCCAAAGATAGTCACCCGTTTTTACTTTATATGAGAGATTGTTTTGACTCACATTTTTTTTAGTTGAAATTTCAAGAATAATGTCATTGGGTTTGATTCCGGCGACCGCCGCAGGTGAATTTTTTGTTACACTTTCAATAATGACCTTATTAGTTGGCGTAGGAACCCCTTGAGTAAAGAGATATGAGATTAATAACCAACCGAGAAGAAAATTACCAATTACTCCCGCAATAATAACTGAAGCTTTAGCCAAAGGAGTTTTGTAAGAAAACGCTCTTTTTTTTAGTGTCGTATTTATCTTTCCTTTTAGTTCATGGTATTCTTCACCATAAAGTTTTACAAAGCCGCCAATTGGGATTAGATTTAGACTATATAAAGTTTCCCCGATTTTAATACCAAATATCCGCGGGGGGTAACCAAAACCAAACTCTTCGACGTAGATGCCGTTTTTTTTAGCCACAAGGAAATGTCCAAATTCGTGGATTAAGACCAAGAGAGCAAGAATTAAAATAAAAGCGATAATAGTCATTTATATTTCGTTAATCTCCATTTCTTTATTGTTTTTTACTCTATCCAGTTCTTCCATCTGTTTCTGAGATAAATTATCAACCTCTTTTTCTAAACGAAATTTATTGTCTTCAGTAATTTCTTTTTTTTCAAAAAAGAGTTTTATTTTTCTTCTTGCTTCATCACGAAAGCCTCTGACCGCGATTTTCTTTTCCTCAATCTTTTGACCAACAAGCTTAATCATTTTTACCCGTTGATCAGCTGACATAGAAGGTAACCTCAAAAGGATTCGATTACCTTGGGTTTGAGGGGAAATACCAAGCGGTGACTTGAGGATCGACTTTTCAATATCGCCAATAATCGATGGGTCAAAAGGAACAATCACTAAAGTAGTTGGTCCTTCGGTAGAAAGACTAGCCAATTCATATAGTTTTAGCTTAGCTTGGCCACCGTACGTTTCAATAATAAGATTTTCTACAAGAGAAGGACTAGCTCTGCCGGTGCGAATTGATTTAAGATCCTCTTTAAGGTAAAGGATGGATTTTTCGGAGCTTTGTTGAAATTCGCTGACAATTGGGTCCATTTTATGACTCTATCCCAAGGTTCCATTTGATGAAACGACTAATCTTAATATTTTCACCAAATTTTAGGATAGCTTCTTTTATAATATCAGATATTTTTTTACTGGAGTCACGAACATATTCTTGGTTAAGTAGTTCTTTAACATTTTTGCAGGGCATAGAGGCGATTTGCATAGCAATTTCTTGTCCAAAAATTTGGAAATCTGAATTAATGGCAACAAAATCTGACTCGCAAAGTATTTCGACCAATGAAGCCACCCTTCGGTTATGATGGGTATAACTAAAGATTGCTCCTTGAGTGGTTAATCTTTTTTCTTTATCAACGGCTTTTTCTAACCCCCATTTTTGCATTAGTTTTTTTGAAGCTTCAATGTCATTTTTTGTTTCCTCTAAGGCTTTTTTGCACATGGCAAATGAGATGCCGGTTTCTTTACGTAACTGTTTTAATTTATTGAGGTCGACCATAAGAAATTTATTTTTTGGCTTTAGTATAAGTTTCCACAACTTCTTTTACCAAATATTCAATTGATCCAATCGAATCATCGTTGGCGGGAATTGGATAATTAACAACATCAGGATTGACATTGGTGTCAACAATAGCGATAATCGGGACTTTGGTTTCAAGGGCTTCATTAATGGCGTTCTTTTCTTTTTTAATATCAACAATAAATAAGGCGTCAGGAAGTTTTTCCAGATCAGCCAAACCTCCATAGAATTTATTTAATCGATTTAGTTCTTTAGCCATAGCCACTTGTTCGTGTTTGACAAATTTTTGCCACTCATCCTTTTCTTTTTCTTCTTTCATGGTCTTCATTTTTTTAATATTCTTCATCATCGTATCAAAGTTGGTAAGAAGACCAGCCGGCCATTTAACCGTGATAAAAGAAATTTGGTTTTTTTGGCAGAGATCTTGAGTTAAACTGGCACCATTTTTTTTAGTGACAACAATTAAAATCTTTTTTCCCTCTTTACCTAGTTTGGTTATAAAAGCTTTAGCTTTGTCTAAAAGAACGACCGTCTTAGTTAAATCAATAATCGAAGTTCCGTTTTCCATCGTATAAATATATTTTTTGGCTTTTGGATGAATACGATTGGTTTTATGTCCAAGATGGGCACCTGCCGCAAACAATGCTTCAATTTGAGAATCAGTTTTTGCCATAATCTTTAGATTTTATCAGTTGACCGATTTATTTGCAATAGAATTAAGCAGAGTTAGAGCTTCAAAGATTTGAGAAAAGTACGAAATTCTCCATTGATATCAGGGTGTTGAAGAGCTAGTTCAATCACAGTTTTCATGTACTCGAGTTTATTACCAGTATCATAATATTTAGCATTATCAATAACTACAGTGTAAAGAGGGATTCCTTGTTTTTTTAATAAGTTGATGGCATCAACCAACCAAATTTCTCCACCTTTACCGGGTTTGATTTTTTTTAGGGCCGGAAAGATTTCTGGGGGTAAGATATAGCCTCCATGAGTGGCGATATTGGAGGGCGCTTCATTAGGCTCAGGTTTTTCCACAATTTGTTTAATTTTATAGACGTTACCTTCGACCTTTTCTAGTTCAGCAATACCATATCTTTTTAAATCTTCTTTTTTTTCTATCTTAACGCCAGAAATGACGACACCACCATAT
Organism: uncultured Gammaproteobacteria bacterium; assembly: GCA_964587115.1. Classification (GTDB taxonomy): domain Bacteria; phylum Patescibacteriota; class Microgenomatia; order UBA1406; family GWC2-37-13; genus JAAZNM01. The sequence goes on from CAZPKD010000015.1 coordinate 3,944, forward strand.
TTTTCATGAACCTTAATCATCTGGGCTAATCTTGGTGGTTTAGAATAAATGAACTCATCACCCCATAAAACGGCAAATGGCTCGTTTTCAATTACCGGTTCGGCCGAAAGAATTGGGGTTCCATTTCCGTAAGGACCCTTTTGGCGAATATAAATAAAGTTAGCCATATTGGAAATTCTTTCAATCTCTTTTAGTAGGTGAAGCTTATTGGCACTGGTAAGATTTTTTACCAGATCTTCGTTTGGGCTGTCAAAATGATCTTCAATGGCTCTCTTAATGGCCCCGGTAATAATAATGACATTTTTTACACCGGAAGCGACCGCCTCTTCAACCACATATTGAATCACTGGTTTATCGACTATGGGAAGCATTTCTTTAGGCATGGCTTTAGTCTGGGGTAGAAAACGAGTCCCGAAACCGGCCGCCGGGATAATTACCTTGGTAATTTTTTTCATAGTTTTTTTGTTTATTCAAACTTAACGGTAACTTTTTGTAGAAGAATGACATTGCTGGCATTGACGGTGATTTCGGCAATTCCAGGTGTGATTGAGGTAATATGAAACTCGGCTTTACCGTCTTTTCCAGTCGTAATTTCTTTTTCAATCGATTCGCCAAGCGACGTGGTAATAGTTACTTTTTTATTGGGAATGACGTTATTGGCGTCATTTCTAACAAAAACCGTCACCTTATTCTTGCTAATACCATCAGCTTTAACAGTCAACGGATAAGCAAAGACCAGTGAGTTTTTAGCCGAAGGCGCTAGCTCTTTTTCTGCTCTAATAAACTGTGTCAATGGAGACTTGTTAAAAATAACGATTGAGGTAAAAATGCCAAAGCTTAGGAAAAAAATGACCATTAAACCGACAATTTTTTTATCCATATTTAATTCTTAGGATAGCAATTTATCGCTTATTTGTCAAATTTCACAACAATTTTTTTTCTTTAAGGACCTGGACAATTTTTTGATGAATTAATTCTGGTGGCAGGATTTTTTGGTCTTTGGTGCAGTCGATAGTTACCCAGTGATGGTATTTTTTTGCTAAATAAAGATACATTTTTTCTGAGTTAATTCGATTTTGAATATCAGCTTCTTCAATATCTTTATCCTTACCATTAAGATACTGTCTGGTATCTTTTTTATCCGTCAACTTCATCCCCAGTTGCCAAGGAACATAGAGATAAATAACAATATTTTCTTTAGGAATTTTATGGACTTTATACTCGAGGTCATAGATCCATTTTAAAAACTTTTGCTGTTCTTCTTTATCTTTAAACTTTGCTCCCTGATGAGCCATACTTGAAGTTGTATAACGATTAGCGACGATATAACCGCCATTTTTTAAGAAATCTTCCATTTCTCTTTTGATCGAAGCTCGATCAAGGGCATAGGCAAGAGATGCTAAATAAGGGGAGACATCGTTAATACTGCCGAATTCTCCCCTTAAAAATCTAGCGACAATTTTCCCGTGAAAAGAGTTGTAATATTGAGGAAAATCAACCAGTTTTGTCGGAACTTTATTCTTTTTTAGATAGTCAACTAAGAGTTTTGCCTGAGTCGTTTTGCCTGAACCATTACCACCATCAATAACGATAATTGACCCCGTCCTTTTTTTGATATTGCGAATATGGTTAAAAAAATCATTGAGGACATAGGGTAGTTTTTCACTAGAGTAATATTCCATAAATAAATTATCCGAAGGATTGCCAGCAACCATAGGAGAGATTTTGTCTTCAAAGTTTTCCATTAATAAAGCAAGAACTGGTTTATTACTAATCAGCGCATAGACGATTTCTCCACCAACACCAAGCGATGGTTTAGAAACTTCAGCGACAACAAAATCGGATTTTTCGATTAATTCTTTTTGACGTTGAAAGATTTGTTCTCGGGAGAGTTTTTTATCTTGTTCAAGCAATTTTTTATTTATAATCTGTTCTCCAGAAACAAGATTAATATGGTGGTTTTTTAAAAGTCTGATGATTCTGGTGTTTTTCTCGGTAAATTCACCGTTGAATGAGGTTGAGGCGGTGAAATAAACGTTTAGCATAATGACAATATTATATAAATAAATTCAAAATTCAAAT
>CAZPKD010000015.1:6125-11831 GCA_964587115.1 uncultured Gammaproteobacteria bacterium
AATTCAAATTCAAAAATCAAAACTCAAAACGTTTTGTTATTTGATGTTTAAATTTTTCTTGTAATTTGTGATTTGTTTATTACTCATAGATTAATCGTCTCTCCTTCTTTGGCTTTGTTTTCCAAGATCAATCTGGCGACTTGATCCTCAATTTCTTTGCGGACAATTCTTTCCATGTTGCGGGCCCCAAATTTCGGATCATAACCCTTCTCAATAATCTGTTTTAAAAACTGATCGCCAACGGTAAGTTTAACTCGATAAAGTTTATAGATATCACTGCTAATTTTATTGATCATTTTTCTGGCGATTTCTACAATAGACATTTCGGTTAGTGGTAAATAAGTAATCACGCCGTCAAAACGATTTAAAAATTCAGGAGAAAAAATCTTTTTTTCAACCAAGAAATTAATCAGATTTGCATCAGCTTTTTGCTGATAAATAATATCGCTACCTGCGTTTGAAGTAGCGATTATCACTAAATTTTTACAGTCGACTCGTTTGCCAAAACCATCGGTAAAATAACCCTCATCCAGAACGGTCAAAAAAATATTAATAAGGTCTTTATCGGCTTTTTCAATCTCATCGAGAAGAAGAACGCCATAAGGGTTTTCCCTAACCGCCTTAGTCAATAATCCCGGGTGACCCGTGTCTAACGAACCAATAAGATTATCAATATCACTTTTTGACTGATAAAGAGACATGTCAAAACGGTTCAGGTGTTTTTCTGAACCAAAAAATGTATTGGTGACGGCTTTGGCTGTCTCGGTTTTACCAACACCGGTTGGCCCTAAAAATAAAAAACTAGCTAAAGGTTTTTTTCTCTTTCCGATTAACAAAAATGATCGCCTTAGAGCTGAAGATACTTCTTTGACCGCCTCTTCTTGTTGAACAATCGTAGAAAAAAGGTGATCTTCTAAGTTCAAAAGTTTTTCTTTCATCTGAGAAGTCAATGAGGTGGGAACGTGAGTTTTGTCAGTGAGCATTTTATCAATAATCTCCGGTGTGATTTTGACGATCTGCTTGTCATTAGCTTTTATTTGTCTGACATAGGTGCAGGCAGAGTCCAAAAGGTCGATGGCTTTTTCGGGAAAAGGGATATAGGTAATATAAAAATCACTTTTATCAATAGTATTTTTAATCGATTCATAAGGAATAATAACTTGATATCTTTGTTCGAAAAAATAAGTAGCATTCAACAAAATCTTTTCCGCATCACTTTTGCTTATCTCAAAAACATCGACTTTTTCCAAGATGCGGCTGATTTTTTCGTTGGGAAAGATGAACTTTTGGTAGAAAAAAGGTGTCGTTACGCCAATAATCTGGATTTTGGAAGTTCGCGCATATTTTTCTAAAGAGATTGACAGATCAACCCGATCAGAACCACTAGAAATGTATTTATCGATATCATCAATAAATAAAATGATATTTTTTGCTTCGGTGGCTTCATAAAGAAGTTCTTCAAAAAAATTTTCTCTTTGTTTTTGATCAGTAAACTGAGTAAGAATTTTTTCCATATTGAGCTTTAGCACTCTTTTAAAGGCCAAAAGGTTATTGACTTTACCTTCGTAAATTTTTTTGGCAAAAGCATCGATAATTGTATGTTTACCGACGCCTTCTTCGCCAACGATTAAAACATTAGCCTCTTGAGATTTAGAAAGAACCCTTTGCATCTGATCGATTTCTTTTTCTCGGTCAAAAGCGGTTTTTATTTGATTTTGATAAACAGGTGAGGTAAGTTCTTCGCAGTACTCGTCGACTGTTGGAGTATAACCAACGGCCCAATCGCGGCCCATAGGAGGATAAGATAACAAATTACTAATTTTCCACCAATGGGCGTGAGTATAAACTTTTTTATAGTATTCCTCAAACCATTGATTTACTATTGTTTCGTTTTCTTTATTGAGTAAATGATTCAAAATAAAATGTTGACGATGGCTGGCTTTTTTTTCCTCTTCGGTTTTTTCAAGGCAAACCTTTAAATACTGCAATGGTAACAGGATGATAAAAACACAAAAAATGATTGGCAAAGAAACCACATACAGTATTAGAATGATTAGGAAAAAAATAAGGAAGGACAGTCTCATAAAAAAACCCAAAGTTCGTGAAACCTGGTTGAAAAAAAACCTATCGGTCCATTCTGAAAAAGAAAAACCGCGAGTAGTTTTTTTAGTCACCAGGTTTTTCCAAGGAAAAAAAAGCGTTTTTAATAATGTTGGGACAGAGAAAAAATAAGGCAAAAAAATAAAAATATTAACCACCGCTTCAACAAAATCATTGAGAGCTTTTTTCAGAAAAAAACCGAATTCTTTCTCCATAAAATCAGTATAGCAAAATGAACAATAAAAGGACAAACTTAAGAACTAATTTACAATTGGTTTAATTAGTAATTGTAAATTTATTGGTCATTCATCTAACTTCCTCTTGACAATGGTAGAAACATATTTATTATGTATAGTAATCAAGTATATTTTGATAATAAATATTTTTCATGGAAAAATTAGAAAAAAGCGAACCCCCCGGAGAACTTAAAAACAAAACTCTACTAGTTGTTAATACCGGATCAACAAAAAAACGATTTATTTTTCATCGACTGAAAAAACTTGGTTTAAAAATTGTTGTTATTAACAAAGAAAAAAACTGGGCTCAACCATATGTTGATCATTGGGTTTTGGCCGATACGACCGACCATCGTGAAACTTTGGCCGCGATAGATAAATTTATTGCTGGCAATTCAGATATTAAAATAAACGGGGTGATTACTTTTTGGGAGGATGACGTTCTTCTGGTCTCAAAAATAGTTGATCGCTTTAACTTTATCGGTATCCCCTATCACATTTCTAAACAAGTTAGGAATAAATATTTGTTTAGAGAATTTTGTTGGAACAATAATATTTCGGCCCCAATGCATAAGTTGGTCAAAACAAACGAGGATCTAAAATTTGTTATAAAAAAGTTTCGTTTCCCTTTGGTGATTAAACCGGTCTATGGTAGTAGTAGTGCTTTTGTGGTTAAGGTGGAAACGAAAGATGATCTAACCGAGATATTTCATGACGTAAAAAACCATATTTCTACCAACATTGAATCTTCCTTATCAGATGGTCTAGATATTTTTGTTGAAGAGTTTATTGATGGTGATGAAGTTGACATTGACATGCTTCTTCAAAATGGAAAAGTTAAGTTTCATTCAATTTCTGATAATTTTAATAAGTCAAAAGACATTTTTTTCTATGACAGCGGTCAAGCAATTCCTTCTAGCTTACCAGTAAAACAACAAGAGAGACTAATCGAAATGGCGGAAGAGACATTAGAAAAACTGGGTATTCAAAATGGCTGCATTCATTTCGAAGCCAAATCTACCAAAAATGGTCCGGTACCATTGGAAGTAAACTTAAGAATGGGTGGCGATTATATTTATTCATATACAAAGGTGGCTTGGGGAGTTGATCTGATAGAGATGGCGGTCAAGATTGCTATCGGCCAGTATATAAATATAAAAAAATCAGAAGCGCCAAAAAAATATATTATTGGTTGGGATTTGTACCCGGAAAATTCGGGAATTTTAGTTCAGTTGGATATTTCGGAAAAATTAAAACACCGAAAGTATCTTGAAGAACTGCACATTTATAAAAAAATTGGTGAACCGATTTTAATCCAACCTGATGGAGCCGAATATTTGGGCTGGTTAACGGTTAATGGAGAAAGTTCAATCGACGCCCAAGACAACTTAAGAGATGCTTTAGACTATATTGACTATAGAGTTGTTAAGTTTGACCCGGCTTCTTCACTAGGAAAAACACTTCGCAAACACCGACGGACTTTTGCCTCGTTGGGCAAAGAATCTTTTTTAAGAGCGGCTAAAATTGAAAGTATTCGTCATTTTTCTCACCAGAATTTACGTAAACTCCACATTGGGATTGCTTGTAATATTTATAACGGTAATGGTGGTAGTGTGGAAAACGACCTAATGTCAGTCGGAAAAAATATTGAAAAAACTCTTAAAGACAGAGGGTATAGGATATCTTTTTATGACTTTAATAATTTACCAAAGGCGTTTAATGAACTAAGAGGAAGCGATGTTGATTTGATATTTAATGTTTGTGAAAGAATTAACGATTCAAGTCTATTGGAGCCTCATGCTGCCTCGATTCTCGATACTTTACAGATACCTTATACTGGTTCCAATCCTTTTACCCTAGCTTTATGCATTGATAAAATTAGAGTCAAAAAACTATTAGCTTTTCACAACATTCCCACCCCAAAATGGGATTATGCTTATGCGATTGATGATGATATTAGTGAAGATCTGAAATATCCATTAATTGTTAAGCCTGGTAACACTGATAATTCAATTGGCATTACTAATGAATCGGTTGTTACCAATAAAAAACAGTTAATAAAACAACTGGAAAAAATTGTTGTTAAACTGGGTCGGCCAGCCCTGGTGGAAGAATTTATTGAAGGTGATGAGTATGACGTTAGTATCATTGGTAGTGACGAAGTCGATTTAAAAATTCTTCCTTTATCGCGATCAATGTTCAACAAAATGCCCAAAGGTTATTGGCATATTTATCCCTTTGAAGCCAAATGGGAAGACGATCCGGTTTACCAAAAAATTATTGTTCAAAAACCACCAAAAAATATTAGCAAGCGATTAGAGGCTTTAATTTCAGAAATCGCTTTGGATACATATAATATTTTGGACTGTCATGACTATGGTCGAGTAGAGATCAGAGTTGATAAAAACGACAATCCTTATGTAATTGAATTAAACCCGAATCCGTCAATTAATATCGGCGACTGCGTTCCCGCTGTCGCAGAGCTCGTTGGTATGGATTACGGCGATTTTATTGAAGAAATAATTAGAATGGCCATCCGCCGCTACAAAAACAAACCTCCCTATTATCATCTGCAAGCCAACTTATTATAATTGCTACAAATAGCAGCACAATGTTTAGTTTTTCTTGATATGTGCAACTAAACCTTAACTTTTGTTGTCTATAGTCCATTGACCCAATTACTTCAATGTTTTAAAACATTGAAGCATATGCCGCCACTATCGCATTTTAAAATAGATGATGAGGTATTAGAAAAACTATTTAAACTATTTTTTGAGGTTGTTGGTAAAAATCATCAACAAGAACAATTTGAAGAAATAATTAAAGACATTTTTTCCCCAGTTGAAAGGATTATGATTGCTAAAAGAGTGGCAGTTGTATATTTGTTAATGAAAAATATTGATTATCTGACAATTTGCCAGACCATAAAAGTGTCTTCAGCAACTGTTTCAAAATTTAATTTTTTAATGACAAAAAGTACTGGTGTTGTTCCTGCTTTAAATAAAATATTGAAGAACGAAAAAATCGAAGATTTCTTTGGAGAAATAATCTCAATTGTTCGAGCACCAGGAGTGCCAGGAGTTAATTGGTCACAGGCATGGAGAGATAAAATTACCCGTGAAGAAAAAAAACGAAAAGGGATCTAATTACTCCCACTTTAATGTATCAAAACATTGAAGTGAAAAATTAGTTAAATTTGAATAAATTAAAATAATGATGGACCCGAGAGGATTCGAATCCTTCGACAAGTTCAGGATAAACCCCTAACATTTCCGTGTTGGCGGGACGCTCTGGTGGTCGCTGGGGGATTCGAACCCTCAACCCCTTCGATGTAAACGAAGTGCTCTGGCCGTTGAGCTAAGCGACCTAA
>CAZPKD010000016.1:0-11696 GCA_964587115.1 uncultured Gammaproteobacteria bacterium
TTTGCTATCATTTTTATATGACCTTAACTGAAATTTCCTATTATTCAAGAAAGATGTTGCCTTTTTTAGTTTTAATTGTTTTAATTTTTTTGATTTTTTTCTATGCCATTAAACTCTTTTTTCTATACCTTAATTTAAATCGACCCAAACAACTATCGATCAATCCTATTTTTAATAAAATTAGTCAGCCAAAGGTTTCTGGAGCCAGTAGCAGTGCTGGTTTAAACTTTACCCTAGATACAATTGAAGGCGAACCGATCACGGCTACGGAAACGGCAAAAATTTATTTTATGCCAGAATCAACCTCTCGTTTTGGCATAAGAGAAAAAGCTTATTTGGTAGCGAAAGCTTTTGGTTTTGATACCACAGTGGTTAAACACAGTTTAGTTAATAATAGCAACTATGTTTTTAACGACGGAAAACAAGATTTATCGATTGATATTACAAACTTTAACTTTAAATATGTTTATCAATTTGCTGGGGATAAAAATCTTTTTGATAATACCAAGATTCCCACAAAGAGTGAGATTGAAGAAAAAGCGTCTAGTTTCTTGAAACAAATTAATCGTTATCCGGAAGAACTAGCCCAGGGAAAAAGCAACATTATTTATTTACGTTACGATTCTCTATATAAAAGATTGAGTGTGGCCGCCAGACCTCAGGATGCCAATGTGGTCGAAATAGATTTTTATCGACCAGACATTGACGGTTTTTCCACGGTTTCCCCAACGTATTTTAACAGCCAAAATTCAATGATAATGGTTTTTCACGCTGATGACTATAAAATCCTTAGGGCCCAAGTTGAGTTTTTTGAAAAGTCCAATGAACAAGTGGGTATTTATCCTGTTAAAACAGGAGCCCAAGCCTGGGCTGATTTAAAAGCAGGTAAGGGAATTATTATTTCATCACCTAACGGTTCAAAAAACATTGTCATAAAAAAAATGTTTTTTGGGTATTTTGATCCTGATTCTTATCAAGAGTACCTACAACCGGTTTATGTTTTTTTGGGTGATGGAAATTTTGTTGCCTACGTGTCAGCAGTCACAGCAGACTATTTAACTGAGTAGTAATCAATGTTTGAGTTTAGCCAGTCAATAATATTTGTGGTATCAATAAATCTATCTTGGCTTTTAAGAACGACAATCAGAAACTGATGGCCGTTATTTTTATAGAGACTAATTAAATTATCTCCGGCACTATCAGTATGACCAGTTTTCAAACCTCCAACTCCTTGGATCTCTCCGAGTAGTTTATTGACGTTGGTTAGTTGGTGAAAATATTTATAGTCAACATCAGAAACGGTTATTTCTTTAATACTGACAATCTTTGCTAAGTACTTATTCTCTAGTAGGGCCCGACCTGCTAGGGTTAGATCAAAAGGGGTTGTGTATTGATCGGTATCGTCAAAGCCCATCGGGTTTTTGAAATGAGTATTGGTCAACTTCAATTGTTGGGCTTTTTTGTTCATTAACTCTACAAATTTGTTGAAACCATAATTGTCAGCAAAAACATAGGCGACGTCATTAGCAGAATAGACGAGCATACCATAAAGAAGATTTTCAACGGTAATTTTTTCTCCGGGAATGAGTCCCATGATTGGAGCTTCATCAATGGTTTTTTTGATAGTGATCACATCATCAGGTTTATAAATATCCATAACCACTAAAGCGGTAATAATTTTGACTGTGGAAGCGGGAAAAAATTTCTGTTGAGGGTTTTTTTGCATGACTGGGGTAAAAGACGATTGGTCAACTACATAAATTCCTTCGGCAGTAACAAATGGATAATAGTTAAACCTTAGATAAGGAAAAGAAAATGGTTTTTTTTCTATTTTTATGTCTGGTTTATCAATTAATTCTCGGTTATAGGCAAAAATGCGAAAATAATATGAATCACCAGGATAAAAAAGAAATAATAAGGTAAAAAAAGCAAATAAAATATAAAATCGCGGTTTCATAACTTGATACAAATTGTTTTTTTCAATCATAATCTTACAGTCTTTTATTGAAATTAACAAGCATTAAGAAAATGATTTAGAAAGTTACATTGACTTATAGTATTGTTTTTCGTATAATAAATTACCCTCATAATTAAGAGGGTTTTTTAATAAAAATGACTATTGAGGCGATTGGTCGGATGCTTTTAACTCCAGAAAGAGGTGAAAAAGTTCAGTCGGTAGTTAGAACTTTCCCTTTTTCCCTGATTAATAGTGATCGTCTTCTTGAAAACATTGACAACCATATTCTTGAAACTGGTTATTTGCCTTTAATACATACATATCTAGCTGTAAAAAGTCCATCAAGCAAATCGAGCGCCAATAATTTATCTCCAATTGGCGGAAAAATGGAAAAAGATGAAAATCCGGTGACGGCCGGTTATCGGGAATTATCTGAAGAAGTTAGTGTTATTCCTATTCCTTGTTCTTCACAAGAAATAGGACAGAGATATTCGCACTTATCATTTAATTACAAAATAAAAAGAAAAGAAGGTGATAAAAGACATGATATGAGAGAAGTACATTTTATGGTTTTGCCGATAATGAATCCTTCAACATTCACGCCAATTTATACTAATCAAGAAACAAAGAGTAAAATAAATGAAATTATTCCCTTAACGGTTTACGACTTGTCTAGGGCGATGGAGGAGGGCCATTATAAAAATCGACCACTTGAAGGTCATATTGTTTTTAAAAAATCGTCCGACATAGTTATCAATAAGCTTAATGTAGAGAAGAAAGACCATTTATTAAGAGCGACTCTTAATCTTCTTTTCCAATATGAGGATCAATTTAAAAAAGAATTATTAGCCAAAATTATTAGAGTGGCAAAAACTAATGGATTTGATTTTCAAGAATCTTCCGAAAAATTTGAAGACCAACTTTTAAAAATAAAGGAGATCTTACCTGCGGGAATTTTTGCTCGTACTTTAAGTGAGGCCCATTCAAATCTTAACGAAGAAGTGTCTATGAAATACTTTAGACTGAAACAAATCCAAAAAATCAAAGAACAAGAAGGTAAAAAGATTAAAATACCAACAGATATAGGTGATAAAGAATTCCGTAGTTTAAAGATAAAGGCAGAAGTGGTAAAAAAAAGCCTACTTGATTGGACCTTTGGTATTGAATATCTGCATTATTTACAGATATTTGTAAAAAACGAAACCAGCAAAAAATCGTTGACCACCGGCTCAATTGTTGCCTTTAAGGGATTATTTAACAAATTGATTGACGGTTCGATTAAAGACTCTCGTTTGTCCATAGGAAAAAAAGAAAAGGAGAACCAACAATTAATAGTTAAAAGGTTTTTATCTAACCCAAACATTAATCTACAAAGAAAACAAGATTTACTTCGAGAGATTAACGGCCATTTAATTAATAATCTGGCTCATTTATTTGAAGTTAGTCCCGATCAAATTGTAGAGGCTTGGTCTGAAGCTTTGAGGTTTATCCCAGATCTAGCGGAACATATTAATAAGGCTGATCCAGCTTTAAGTCAGATCTATCAATATGACGAACTGAGAAATGAAATAAGCAACGCCTCGTTAGCAAAAACCTTGTTAATGTTGCAATCAATTGACATCCAAGACCATGGGGATGATTGGCCAGTTCTGAAGTTTGAAGCTGGCAGGCAACTGCTGTTTTTTTTAAAGATTCTTTTTGATAAGCCCTATTATCAAAAAGAAGTAGCTAAAATTCCCAATCCTCTTAGTGAAGCTGTTACTCAGTTTTTTGGTCAGGTGGATCACATCGATGAGCTAAGTTTTTCTCTAAAAATAAGAGATAAAATACATAATTTTTATATGCAAACATATGATCGTAAAAATGAAAAAGGTAACGTTGTCAGAATCGATAAGAAACCTTTAAAGCCATTTATCTCTTTTGTCAGGAAAAGTTTTGAAACCAGGGCAAACGATATTAAGGATTTTTATTCCGTAAATATTATCTTACCCGACGAAGATTACCGAGACGTATCTCCTGAACTAAGAATAAAACACATCTCTAAGTTATTTGGTGAGTTTAAAACTTTTATTAGAGAACAATTTCCTCAATACAAACTAGAAGAGATTAAAAAGGATACAAAGAATACATTTGGGAACTACTTTCGATATAAGAGTGGAATAGATATCCCAACAGGAGGATTAAGAACAGGATCTCAAGCCTCTAGAATTATTCGGGCAAAAACTTATCTTGGGTTGATTAACAGTAAAAACCCCGAAGACAGTTATTTTATGGAAGTAGCTCTTTATCCATTTGAGTCTCTTTATGATCCAAAGAAACTTGAAAAAGATCAAATAATGGGTTGGCGGGAAAAAATAGTTGACGATCAAAGATACTCGGTTAGAAGAATGCTATTTCCTTTGGTTGAAGGAGGCCAATCATTACTTGAACTACTTTTTCCACCATTTCTTTACCCAAACTATATTAGAAAACTCAAAGAACTGGTACTAATTCCTGATTGACAACCCTAAAATAACCTATATAATCATCAATGGTTTGTTTTTAAAATATGCTAAAAGAACAAATAACAAAACATCAAGAGGTTAGAGTTGTCCCTAATTCCTTCTTTCAATACGATAAATACATTCAAGCTCTAAAAAAAAACCTACCTAACACAATAAGGTTTCCCACCAATCAAACAACTTTTCCTGATGGTACGCCTTGGGCACAAGTTATTGTTGGTCGTGGTTTTGAGGAAGATTTACGCCAGCAAGGGACAATTCCCGTTGCCTATCTACCATTCTGGATCTCTGGACAGTTTGGTCCAATGGCCGAAGTTTTTTTTGAAGTGGAGCAGATAGGTAATGCCTTAACCCATACAGAAAGAGGTCGTCCGCCACTAGTTGATACGGTGGTTGGAATTACTCCTTATTTAGAAGCTCGACAAGATAAGGATTCTCTTTCAAAAGATAAAAAAAGACATAAGGTGGGGGAGGCAAATAACGTTGAAATAATCGCTAACGGTTTACATGCAAATGGTATTAAAAAACTAGTGACGCTTCACATCCATAGTTATGAGGCAGCAAAAGCTTTTATTGACGCCGGAATCGAACTTTTAGACCTAACCCTCGAACCTTTATATTCTCAATATCTTACTAGAAACCATCTGATTAAACCAGAAACAGCTTTTGTTGCCCTTGATAAAGGAGGAATTTTACACTCTCTTTATTTATGTTTGTTGACGGGATTAGACCCAAAAGATCATTTAATCATTTTTGATAAAAGTCGTCCTGGCATTACCGGAATTGACAAAATGACACTTTTATGGGGAAACCCAAAGGATAAAGAACTGATTATATTGGAGGATATGTTAGATTCAGCCTCGAGTTTAAAGAATGGAGGTTCACAAGTAAAAGAAATGGGTTCTAAAAACGGTATGATTTTTCTGGCTACTCATGGAATTCTCTCGTATCCTGCTCGTGACAACATTCAAAGTCTACTTGATCAAAAAATACTCTCAAGATTGGTGATATCTGATTCTCTCCCAGGAGCAGCCTTTGGTCTTGAGGGAGTTAGTGGGAAGATTGATATTATAAAGACGGCTAGCTTGATGGCTTCGGCCGCTAGATTAATGGCGATGCTACCCACAGAAGAAGTTTTAAATAACAAAGCTATAAAACCATTCATTATACAGCAAAGAGATAAAGAAAAAGTTTGGCAGGAATTCTATAATAAGTACAGCTCACAAAATAAGATTAATAATTCTTCCTCTCAATCTTTCTTGACTGGCCCAACGGTTAATCTCTAAAGAATAAATGATTTTGATATTCTGTCCTCGTGATAGTTGGATAAATTTATCAGCCTGAAAAAAACCAATCAGTTCAAGCTTATTGGTCAATATCTTCAAATGATCATTATTTTTTCCAAAAACAGCGGCAAAATTAATCCGAACATCGCTGCAAAAAGTTGGTTGAGGGTTGCCAATCCCAAAGGGTTGTAGATCTTCAATAAGATGAGCTAATTTTAGACTAACTTTTGAACTAGGCATATTTAGATCAACAAAAATGGTTTTTTCCAGAATTTTTTCTGTCAATAATTTTTCGGCTTTTTTTTGGCTGGTATTAATAAAATTTTGTAATTGCTTTTCTTCAACCGTAAAACCAGCCGCTTGTTTATGACCCCCAACATCAATCAGATATTTTTTTAGACTCCTTAAAAATTCTGTAATATCAAAACCGGTAATTGATCGAGCTGAACCTTTGTAAACACCATTAGTTTTAGTCAAAACAATTGTTGGTCGATAATATTCTTCGGTGATCTTGCCGGCAATCAAGCCAATAATTCCTTCATGCCATTTATTGGAAACAAGAATTATCATTTTGGAAATTGGTTGTTTGAGATTTGAAGTTTGTTTGGAAATTGGAAATTGGAACTTGGAAATTTCTTTTTTGGCTTCTTCTAAAGATTCTTTTACCATGTTTTGTCGCTCACGGTTTTTTAATCCAATATGACTGGCGAGACGATAGGCTTTTTGGACATCATTGGTGCATAAAAGTCTTAAAGCATCAATAGCATGTTCCAGTCGGCCAACAACATTAATCCGTGGAGCAATCATAAATCCAACCTCATAGGTAGTTATCGGTTTTCCATCAATACCAGCCTCTTTTAAAATTTGTTTAAGTCCAATTCTTTGGGTTTTGCCAATCTGAACTAAGCCGTATTTAACAATGCTTCGAGCGATGCCGGTTAGCGGTACCAAATCAGCAACTACTCCAATAGTTGCTAAAGCCAGATAATCGGATTGAAAGTTTTTCTCCAAAATCGCCCCATTTTTTGTATTTTCCTTAAAATGTTTAAAAATTTCTTTAGCAAAGTAATAAGCTACTCCTGCCCCTGAGAGTTCTGGGATATGAAAGATTGCTTTTGCTTCGGTTGGCAGTTTTTCTGGTTTTAAATGATGATCGGTAACGATAACATTAATTCCTATTTTTTTGGCATAAGTTATTTTATCTTTAGCAGTAATGCCATGGTCAACGCTGATTATTAAAACAGGATTAAATTGTTGTTTAACATTATCAAGACCCTTTTTAGAAAAACCGTAACCTTCATGTTGGCGATGGGGGACATAGGGCATGGTTTTAAAGCATAACAGATAATGGGTTTCCCAACCAAACGCTCCACCGGTATGGCCATCACAATCATCGTCGGTTTAAACAAAAATATTTTTATTTTATTTTTTTATTTTTTTAAAAAGCTCAATGGTTTTTTTTATTTCTTTTTTAAAACCAAAATCTAGTAGAGAAAAATCAGATGGTGATTTCGGCTGGATAAATTCTTTTATATTAGAGATTTTTCGGTTCTTCAGAATTAACTCAATAATTTCTTCATCAGAAATTTTTTGGTCGGGTTTGATATCTTGTCTGGCTTTAATTTTCATAGGAAGATTCTAGCAAATATTTGTAGTAAAATAAGTCTATGATTTTAAACATCATTGTTAGTATAGTCGTTGCTTTGGCAGTAGTCTATCTTGGAGCGACAGTAATTTTTCCTAATTTTCTTAAAAAATTCAGTGAGCAGATGTTAATGATTGCCAAAGAAAAACTTAATTCAGAACAAGATAAAGCTCAAACGGATATTACCAACAAAAAAGAAGCAATTGAAAAGGCCATCAAACAAATTCATGAGGAGTTGGAAAGAAGCCGGGAATCCCTTAATGAATCGGATAAAGAAAGAGTTGGTTCTTTTAGAGAGTTAAAAAAAGAGCTCGAAAATCAAAGAAAGATGACCGAACAATTATCAACAACCACGGAAAGTTTAAAGAAAGTTCTTTCTAATAATCAGCTTCGAGGTCAGTTTGGTGAGCAAGTGGCTGAAGATCTTCTGAAGATGTCTGGTTTCGTTAGAGGGGTCGATTATGAGTTCAATAAAGAGCAAAAGGGTTCTGAGACAAGACCAGATTTTACGGTTTTTCTTCCCAATAAGGTAAAAATTAATATTGATTCCAAATTCCCATATCAAAATTTACAAAGAATGACCGAAACTCAGGATGGAGCCACCAAAAAGGAATTAGTTAAAGCTTTTGAAAGAGATATTAGAGAAAAAATTAAACAAGTAACCACTCGAAGTTATATCAATCCTGAAGATAATACGGTTGACTTTGTGATTATGTTTATTCCTAACGAAATGATATTTTCTTTTATCTACGACAAGATGAACAATCTTTGGTCGGAAGCCATGAAACAAAAAGTAGTCTTTGCCGGACCTTTCAGTTTTACCGCTATTTTGCGTTTAGTCCGTCAAGCTTATGACAACTTTCGTTATCAGAAAAATGTCCAAAAGATTATTGGTTATATCAAGAACTTCGAGGTTGAATTTGGTAAATATAACGATGAGTTTGTAAAAATAGGCGAAAGAATTGAATCGTTATCTAAACAGTATGATGATGTCAACACAACAAGAACAAGACAATTAATTAAATCGGTAGAAAAAGTAAAGTTAGAAGATAGTTCAGAGCCTTTGTTGCTTAGCTCAGATCGCCACTAGTTCTGACAATCTTTGGTTTGGGCCAGTTTTGAGAAGAACTATCGGCTTGAACCTCTTTTTCAACCCCTTCAATTGATCTGACATTTTTTAACTCGCCTGGTTTATAGACTGAATGTTGAGGACTAACTTTTTTAAGGGTTTTTTTAACCGCTCCGGAGCGTAAAAGATAGGCGATTGATTCAAAAGTTTCGGCATCGACAGAATATGAATTAAAGTTGTTTGTGCTTGAAGAAATCCCGGCATATAGATTAGTGGCAATTTCTTGTTCAACTTCTACTTTGAGATCTTTTATTAATTCAAGGACTAGCTCGGAGATTGAAGAGATAGATTTCTTAACAATATTAACCGTGCCAAAATAACTATTAGTCAAATGACGATCAACATTAATGATTTCCTTTCCTTGAAAAAGATTTTGATTATCAGTGTAGATTTCTCCCAGACTATTTAGGCTGGGGCAGTCAACTGTGATTATAAACTGAAACTGGCCTCCTGAATATGTATATTTTACTTGATTAATATCTAGTTTAGGAAAGCCTTGCCGGGGACTAATGATCAAATTAAAATTTTCTCCTTGAATATTATAATCTACCTTATCAATTGCTCCTTCCATATATGGAAAAGAAATCGTTAAGTTATCTCCATTGATGTTGATTTGGTTTTGAACTTTGTCAACTCCGTCAAGATCCATATGAATCGGAGTAGAACAGATTAGACTAACATTTTTCCCTATTCTAATTAATGATAAATATAGGCTAGTAGCAGCGGCAACCGCATCAACTGTGGGGTTGATTGGCAAGATAATAACTCCAGCGCTGCTTTTGGATATAATATCGATAAAACGAGATGAAAAGTTGTTTTGTGATTGGTTAGAATCCATAATTCTATAGGATAGATTTTACCACATCACCGACACGAATGTCAAGTTGGGGAGAAAGAACCATACCGGCTTCTTGATCTTTTTTTACCTCATTGACTCTTTTAGCTCTGACCTTTAGGGAGACAAGCTTAGTTTTTCCGAATAGATTGTTATTTCGGTAAACCTCCAACTCATCGTTAAGATTGACCTTTCCTTTGGTAATTTTTACCCCAAAAACCCGTTCATTCTCAATAATAAATGTAGCTAGGATTTTTGCTTCACCCTTAAGATTTTTTTCTTTTTCCTCTTTTTCTTTAAGAAGATCAGCTACTTCATTTAGTTCTTCGAGCAGTTCGTAAATAATTGAATAAGATTTAATTATAACTTTTTCCTGTTTGGCCAAATCTTTTATTTCTGGATCAATCTTGATGTTAAAACCAACGACAACACTACCGGTGGTTTTG
Organism: uncultured Gammaproteobacteria bacterium; assembly: GCA_964587115.1. Classification (GTDB taxonomy): domain Bacteria; phylum Patescibacteriota; class Microgenomatia; order UBA1406; family GWC2-37-13; genus JAAZNM01. Next base: position 9,800 of record CAZPKD010000016.1, read on the forward strand.
GCCAAAAAAACATCAGACTTATGAATGTCACCGACGGCTTTTAAGATAATCTCTAAATTGTTATTATCTATGAGACTATTTTCGATTGCTTCAAGTGAGCCGTAAGAATCGGTTTTTATCACTAAAGAAAGTTTTTTCTTTTTTTCCACGGGATTAAGAACAGCGTTCAGGTCAAGAGTTTTTGGAATCATTACCGCAGGAGCGGTTATAGTTTTAGTTTTAATCTGTGAAGAAATCAATGATCCGACCTCCGGCATAGTCTCAAAACCAAAAATTTCAACCGGAGTTGAAGGATAAACTTCTTTAACCGATTGACCAAGATCATTAATCATTGATCTTATTTTAGCTTTGTGAGAATCTATATAAATAACATCGCCTAATTTTAAGTAACCATCTTTAACAATGGCGCTAACCGATAAACCGAGCTTGCTTTTTTTTGTTTCGATAATGTAGCCGGTTACTGGGGCTTTTTTATCATAGGTTTGATTGAGGCCTTCAGTTATTAATAAAATCATTTCTAGAAGCTCTTCTACTCCTTGACCGGTTTTGGCAGAAATACTAGCCACCGGGGTAGTTCCTCCTTTTCCCTCAACCATGACCTGGTATTTAAGTAGATCGTTTTTGACTTTATCAGGATTAACGTCAGGTAGGTCCATTTTGTTTAAAACAACAATAAAGGGGATTTTTGCAGCTTGAATATGAGAAATTGACTCAATTGTTTGTGGCATTAAGGAATCTTTAGCATCAATAATCAGTAGGGCGATATCAGCCACATTAGCACCGCGAGCTCTTAGCTTAGAGAATGTTTCATGACCTGGAGTATCAATAAAAGTAATTTTGTCATTTTTATAGCCCTTAATACCAGTTTTTATTTCATAAGCACCAATCTTCTGGGTAATTCCACCATGTTCTTTAGCAGCGATTCGGCTTTTTCTCACGTAATCTAAGAGGGTGGTTTTTCCGTGGTCAACATGACCCAAAATAGTTACAATCGGTGGTCTAATCATAAAAATTTACCTAATTTTATCACTTTTTAGCCGTTTCTTCTGAGCTATTTTTTTCTTTTGGAGTTGGAGAAGGTTCGGGGTTTTTTTTATTTACCTGGACAATATCAATAGTTAGGTCAGTTAACTTTGAGGCAAGATTAACATTTATACCACCTTTACCGATGGCTAGAGGCGCTTGATCTTCTTCGACTGAAACTTTAGCATTTTTTTTCTTTTCATCGATCTCAACTCCAGCAATTTTTGCTGGAGATAAAGCGGCGATCAAAAAAATCTTTTTTTCTTCATTCCATTGAATAATGTCAATTTTTTCTTGGCCGCCAAGCTCATCAGTAACCGTTTGTACCCGGACGCCTTTTTGACCAACACAGGCACCGACCGGATCAACTCCGCCCTGAGCGCTAAAAACAGCAATCTTGGCTCTTTCGCCTGGTTCGCGAACGACTTTTTTAATTTCTACTGTCCCGTTGGCAATCTCTGGGACCTCTCTTTTAAAAAGCTGTTCAATTAGAGCTGGATTTGTTCGGGAAACAATAATTCGAGAGTTAGAAAATTTATCTAAACCGATTTCCGTTAGGTAAAGTAAAAAACTGTCATTTAGTTGATATTGTTCATTTTTAATCTGCTCTTCTCTGGGAAGGACCGCTTCGGTTTTCCCAATATCTAGGTAGACGTTGTAGCCGTCAAAACGAATGACTCGGCCCCTAACAACCGTGCCAATTTGAGACTGATATTGAGAAATAACCGTTTTCTTTTCCGCCTCTCTAATTTTTTGAAGAATAACTTGTTTGGCGGTTTGGGCGGCAATTCGTCCAAATCCTGGTGGAGTAATGTCTTTTTTATCTTTAAAAATTCTAGTCTCACCAGTATCTTTATTAACTTTAACCTTTATA
>CAZPKD010000017.1:0-10690 GCA_964587115.1 uncultured Gammaproteobacteria bacterium
TGTGTTGGGTGTGTTTGGGTTGTTTTGGTTTATTTTCCTTTTGAAAATCTCGGCTGGGTGGGCCTCAATTCCTTCTAGGAATTCTTTGTTATGGCCGAGATTTTCAAAAGGAAAATAAACCGAAAACTGGTCCTGATCTTCTTCAATATCAAAGGCTTTAATTTTATCGGCAAAGTTAAAAATAACATCTTCTTTGACTTTATTTTTTTCAAAAATTACTAGACCGCATTTTTTAAAAAGGTAGCTTACTGAGCCCTGAACCCCCAATTTCCCCCCATGACGATCCATAACATTTCTTATTTCGGTCAAGGTTCTGTTAAGATTATCGGTGGTTGTTAAAAGAATTAAGGCTATCCCCCCTGGGGCAAATCCTTCATAAATAACTTCTTTTATTTGATCTTTGTTAGGACCGACCCCTCTTTCAATCGCTCTTTGAATGTTTTCTTTAGGCATGTTCCCCTCTTTGGCTTTTTCTACCGCTAAACGAAGTTTAATGTTATTGTTCGGATCAGTGATTCCTCCACCCTCAAGGACTGCTAGTGTAATAACCCGGGAAAGTTTAGAAAAAAGAGTTCCTCTAGCCTTATCATTAACTCCTTTTTTACGTTTGATATTTGCCCATTTTGAATGTCCAGACATACGGGTTTATTATACTTGACTTTCTATAAAATTAAAATATACTTTTACATAACCTAAATATGGAATCAATTGAAATTTTGGAACAAAATGCCGTCGACGCGGCTATTAATTTTTATTGGGAAGACGCCATAGACTTAAACCTCAGAATTCTTAAACAAGACAAAAAAAACCTGCCAGCCATTCTCAGATTGGCATTTGCATATCTCCAGCTTGGCAAACTACCCCAGGCAAAAAAGTATTATCAAAAAGCCCTAAAACTTCAACCGACAAACACGGTTGTTAAAAATAATCTAGAAAAAATTAAAGTATTACAAGCAAGGGGAACTAAAAAGAGTAAAAAAAACAATATTACTTTTAATCCCGAACTATTTTTGGAAATTTCTGGTAAAACCAAAAGTATTACTCTAGTAAACATTGGGCAAAAAAATATTTTGGCTCAACTAAGTATTGGCCAGGAAGTTTTGCTAAAACCTAAAAAAAGACGTGTAGAGATTCGTACCAAAGACGATGAGTACATCGGTCGCCTACCAGACGATTTATCAAAAAGATTGATGTTTTTTATCAAGGCCAAAAGCGTTTATCTTGTTTATATCAAAGAGGCTAGTTTAAACCATGTGGTAGTTTTTATTAAAGAAGAGTCAAAGGGTAAAAAAATTGCCCGTCATCTATCATTTCCGGCCAACTCCCAGGCTGGGGTCAAAAATATGGAGAATGAAAGCGAAGAATCAACCGCCAACGAAGAAGACTCAGAAGAAGAGGTGACTACTGAACTTGATGTGGAAAAGCTCGCCGAAAATCTCACCACTGAAGACCGCGAGCTGGTTAATTACGAAGCCGATGAAGATGCGGAAAGTGAGGAATAACCTTCAGTTTTTATAATGAGTTACCCTGTCTTTAAAAAAGACTATTCTGCCGCCAAGACTTTTTATCTTCAAAAGTGATTTAATCTCTTTGGGCAGGTCAAAATCTTTCATGGACCGAATTGCCAATATTAAAGAAATTAAAAAAATTGATATTAATATATAAAACATATGGTTTTAGACTATTCTACTGCCCAATTGTTCTCTTCTCCCCCTAATATAAAAATTATATCATAGGCATCAATAGTACGATTAAAAATAGGACAATGGAAAAAATCGCTGATGGCTTCAGCAGATTCTAGGGCTGTTTTACTATTAATTAGAACCTGACAGTTTGTTTGAATATCTGAATCAAAAGCATAATCCGAAACCCTAATCCCCTGTCCTTCGATAATTTGACTTAATAATTTGGCATTGTTCTCATTTTTTGTATATAAAACTTGTACAGTCGCTCTCTCATTTCTATAGGTCTTTTGATAAAAATTACCCACTGAGTCCTCAAAAGAAGGATTTTCAATTTGGCGGAACTGATTAACCTGTCTCTGAGAAAATAAGGACCAAAGGTAAATTCTTTCTAACCAATTAGCATTAGTTTTTGCCAAAAAGAAACTAGCTATCTTCGGAAAAAAAACATTTTTTTTATCTTCTCCGTAATAAATTTCAGTTTTTACCGGGTAAAAATAAAAATCGACAAAACTGGAACTGGCAATAGAAAAAGTCCGTTGGAAAATGGCCGGTTTTTTTTCCAGACTAACCAACTTTCCTAGAGCCCCCAGACGATAGTCTCTAAAACCACCTGGAACCAGAATTTTTTCATCGGGTGAAAAATAAATAAAGTAATTGACATCATTAAATCCCAGTGAGTAAAAAGCTGTTTCTTGACCGTAAAAGACAATATTAACTCTGTCTCGTTTTTTTAAAAAAAATGATGATCTAAAGGTTCTTATCAATTCAAATACTAAAATCATCACCAGTAAAAGAATTAGCACCATTAAAGAAACCCTTTGTGATTTGTTCTTTGTGGTTTGTGATTTCATACTAAATCATCCCGTGTTCTAGTTTTAATCGTTTGATCTTACGGCTAATCTCTTCTTTATCTAACCCATGCCAATAAAGAATCCGACGAATAATCGATAGCGAAGCTTCAAACTCTGGTTGAATAATAATATCAACTCCTAAATCTTTCATACGAACTTGGTCTTGTTCGCGATGGATCCTTGTAAAAATGACAATCTTTTTGTTTAGCTTCTTAGCATTGATAACAATCGATTCTTGAGAAAATTTTTCAGGAACAGCAATTACCAAAACTTTAGCCATATCAGTTTGGACATAATCAAGAATTTCCATATCGGTCGGATCTCCATAAATGATATTAACTCCTTCTTTTTTAGCCTTCTCGACCACTTGATAGTTATAATCTACAGCGATAAAAGGAATGTTAGCCAGACTTAAAGCACGGCCAATATGTCCACCCACTCGACCATAACCACAGATCACCACGTGATCTTTAATATCAATAACATCGATTGGCGCCTGATCTCGATCCACCCGATAAGTAATCCAATTGCCTAAAAACGGTAGATATTTTTTTATGAACTTTCTGATGGCATAATAAATTTTATCTTTGTTGGCAATGATGATAGGAGTAACAACTAAAGTTAATAAAACTGAAGTAATGATAAACGTGTATTGTTCAAGAGAAAAAACCTTATTAGAAAATGATTGAGACATTAAGATAAAAGCATCCTCATCAATTTGAAAAAGATACATCGCTAAAGAAAAAGCCGTTCGGGAATGAAATCTAAAAAATAAGAATATGATTAAGATAATTAATGCCTTAACCAACATTATCGAACCGGTAAATAGTAGAATTTTTGGGATAAGTGTAAAAATTACTCCGAGCTTAACGCTTAAACCAATAAATACGAAGAAAATAACCGCCAATAAATCTCTTAACGGCCTTACTTCAGAAAAAATGTGATAGTGCTGGAAAGTCTGGCCAACAAGAACTCCGGCAACAAATATACCAACAAAAATAGGGATATGAAGTACTGTTGATATATAAGTAATGAAGAAAATAAAAATTATTACAAATAAGTTCAGAAGTTCTTTGGATATTTTGGTGATTTTATTAAAAACGATTGGAATAATTTTTTTACCGAGGTAAAACAAAACAAAGATAATCGCCGATGCTTCGACTATACCCAAAAAAACATCTAGGGCAACTTTTGACAAAGAAACTGACTGGCCATTTATTAAAGTTAAAATGATAAGAAAAGGAATAAAAGCAATGTTTTGAAACATTAAGATTCCCATAGCTAGTTCACCCAAAAAAGAACCTTCTTCTCCCCTATCTTGGATAATTTTGGCCACCAGCGCCGTTGATGAAGAACAAAGAGCAATGCCAATTACAAATGATTGCAGAACGGAAAAGCTAAAAAACCAGCTAATTAAAGCAATTAGTATAATCGACAATAGAATCTGTAATGTTCCCCCTAAAATAATAAATTTTTTCAGGGCAATCAATCTATCGAAGTTAACTTCTAAACCAATCGTAAAAAGCAATAGAATAATTCCAAAATAGGCAAAATTGTTAATTAGCTCTCTGGAAAAGGTTGTGTCAAAAAAATTGCCTAAAAAAAGTCCTCCGAGGATATAACCAACTACAGGGGAGATTTTGAATCGTCGCAAAACAAGGGCAAATAAAAACGGAACAGTTAAAAAAAGACAAAAGTTAGAAAGAGTTGCTGCTGGGATTTCAGACATAACTATGAGTATAAGAATATCTCAGCCGAAAGTCAAAAAGTATCTTCTTTATACCCTTAATTTGTTTTCGCAGACAACACAAAACTGCGCCTCAGGAATAAGCTTTAGGCGAGCAATCGGGATGGGTTTGTGACATTTTTCACACAGACCGTATTTGCCCTTAGAAATCTGATTAAAAGCCAATTGAATATCGTTTGCTTTACGATTAAGGTCTTTAATTTGAGCTTCAATGGTATCATGACCGACCTGTTCACGAACATCGGTATCTACGGCCGCATTATCAGAAGCATGATCGGGATCAGCAAAAGGATCATCTTTTTTTAGATCATTAATTTGATCAAGAATTTTTTTCAGATCCTTTTCCAGTTTTTCTTTTTGAAAGTCGATAAACTTTTTGGTAAGCCTTTTGTCCATATTTTTTAACTAAATTAATAATCGTACCAAGGAAACTTAATAACAGACTCCTAAAATAATATAGAAAATAAAGGCTAAATGTCAAGAGTAATATTTTTGAGGTTACTTGGTTAAGATTAGAATATCCTTCTATCCATCGGGAAAAAATAAAGTTGGTTAGGGCAAAAAACCAAACAAAAAAGGCAGTTACAAAACCATGAGTTAGTTTTTCTTTTCTAACTTCAAAAATAAGTTTGTGAGTAATATAAGCTCCGAGAAAAAACAAAATTCCTTCATATAAAGCGGGAAGATGACGATATCCGTCAAAACCAGCGTAATGAACCGACAAAAAAAACCGTGTCTTTGTACCAATTTCGACGCCGGAAAAAAAGCTACCCAATTTACCAAGGGCCAACGATAAAAACAAAGGGGCAATAAAATAATCGATTATGTCTAAAAAACGAATTTTTTTGGCTGGAAAATAGATTAGCAGAACCAAAAATCCCCCCAATAAAGATCCATATAAAGATATACCAGGATAGCCATTAATAAGTATGAATTTGAAAAAATCAAAACCGAAGTCTTTAAAATTCAAAATTACGTAAACTAACCGACCAAGAAAAAGTCCCCCACCTAAACTCAAAAATAGACCATCAAAGACATCTTCTTCTTTATAGACAGTCAAACGGATTAGCCTCCACAGCAAAAAACACCCCCAAAAAAAAGCTAAAACTAAAAAAACCCCAAAGGTATAAATTTTGATGAATTTTAAGTCTAAAAGTACGGGTAACATATTAATATAATAATGTTCAATTTTAGTATAATCTATGAATAAAATCAAAATGATATACCTTATTATCCTTTTCGGTTTTTTACTTCGTGTTTATGGAATTTCATGGGACCAAGGTTTTCATTTTCATCCTGACGAAAGAATGTTGCTTATGGTCGCTGAGCGTATAAATTTTTTTAAGAATTTAAACCCGAACTTCTTCAATTATGGATCTTTGCCTATTTATTTGCTTAAAGGAGTTTCTCAAATTATCGACGTAATTTTTAAAATCCATCTTTCTAATTATCAAGGCATGCTTTATGTTGGTCGTTCTATTTCAATATTTAGTGAAATAATCACTATTTATTTTATTTATAAAATCGGTCTAGTTATTTTAAAAAAAGAAAAAACGGCTTTGTGGAGTGCACTAATATATGCAATTAGCTTTTTCCCGATTCAAAATAGCCATTTTTTTGTTACTGATGTTTTATTAAATACACAAATAGTTGTTCTTCTTTATTTGTTAATAAAACTATTTAACAGTCGTAGTAAAAAATATTTTATTCTCATCTTCTTCTGCGCGATGATTTTTGCGGCCATGATGGCAACTAAGTTTACCTCCCTAGTCTTATTGCCGGTAATTTTAATGGTAATCGTTCTCCGACAAACCATTAAAAAAGAATATTTAAAAGTTTTTTATGGCCTATTTGTTTTTACTATTTGTTCATCAATCTTTTTTTTCATTTTTATGCCTTATGCCTTTATAAATTTTTCTACTTTTTTTAAAGACGTTACCTTACAAACAAAAATGAATAGTAATCCTTATATTTTCCCATACACCCTTCAATATGTTGGCACTCCCCCCTATCTATATTATTTAAAAAATATCTTTCTATGGGGTTTGGGACCAATAATTAGTTCATTGTCCCTTGTTGGAATCATTTTTTTTATTAAAAATAATCTTTCAAAAAAAAACCTGGTTAAATCCCCCTATTTACTTTTGGTTGTTTATTATCTCTTTTATTTTTTGGTTATTGGGCGGTCATCAGTGAAGTTTATGCGTTATTTGTTACCACTTTATCCTTTTTTAAGCCTTATGACTGGATATGCTTTAAGTAGAATCAAAATATATAAATGGTTCCTGGCTCTAGCTTTTCTTTGGACAATACTTTTTGTCAACATATACTCAAAAGAACATACTCGTCTGACCGCTTCCCAATGGATAAACAATAATATTCCGATTGGATCGACACTCTCGATCGAACACTGGGATGATCTGCTTCCGGCATTTAATAGTAGTCGTTATAAATATGTGGAAATGAACTTATATGATCTGCCTGATAATAATCTAAAATGGAATCTTATTAACCAAAAGATCGATCAAGCAGACTATATTATTTTAGCTTCCAACAGACTCTATATCCCTTTGCAAAAACTCAGCGACTGTAGTAAATATTCAAGTTGTTATCCTAAAACCGCTGAATATTATAAAAAACTTTTTAGCGGTAAACTAGGGTTTACAAAAGTGGCTGAGTTTACTGTTTATCCAGGAATACGCATTGGAGACTGGAAATTAGAGATAAAAGATGATTCGGCCGATGAGTCTTTTACCGTTTATGATCATCCAAAAATAATAATATTTAAGAAAAATCATGTTTCTAATAAATAAGATGAAGAAATTTATTAAAAACATAAAACCTATTTATGTCATTTTATTAACTTCTTTTTTGGCAGTTTTCTATTATGGCTATAATATAAATTCATGGAAATACTCTTTGGTTGGTGATGAATGGCCGTTTTTTGATTTTGCTGTTGAGATCGTAAAGAAAAATTTTCTTATTGATCCTTTTTCCCTACAGGGTGTCTATAACGATAATCCTGTTTTATCAAGTTATTATCAGGCCCTATTTTTAAAAATTTTTGGAATATCACACATAAGCTGGAGATTTTCAAATGTAGTTATAATTATTCCTATTTCTTTATTCTTTTTTTTATGGCTAAAAAGATTGCTTAACTCTAAAATTGCCCTTATTAGCACGTTGCTACTACAGACATCTTTTTATTTATGTAATTTTTTTAAGATTGGGAAGAATATGCCAATTTCTCTACTTCTGTTTATCATTTCTCTTTATCTTGCGGATAGGTGTCTTGATAAAAGAAGTTTTTTTAACTTTGTTTTGTTAGGAATCGTTCTGGGATTGTCATCTTTTGTCTATGTGGGTCCGATATTTCCATTTATACTGTTGCCCTATTTTATATTAATCCTGTTTAAAGAAAAATTTAATATTACTATTATTTTCAAGTCTTTATTGCCCCTCTTAGTTTATCTTTTAACAATTTTATATATTTTTTTAAGCCCTATTTATCTTAATAATGTTCTTACAAAAACCGTTTTAAAAAAAGAATTCAGTAATAACTGGCAAGTAGTTACTAACGTCTTTCATAATTTTTTGCTTTTTTATAAAAATTATGATTATTTATTTAATCATTATGTAGTTGGCGGTTATTTAGATGAAATTACAGCCGTATTTGCGACAATTGGAATTATTATCTGCGTCTTAAATATCAAAAAACATAATTATTTATCGCTACTCAGTACTTATGTGGCGACTATTTTTATTATAGGAATCACCTCGCCCTATGAATATACCCCTACAACAAGGGGAATTTTTTTATTACCTTTTGGCTTTGCTTTTGCCGGCATAGCAATGGAAAGAATAAAACGGAAGGTTAAATGGCTTCCTACTACCGGTCTAATTATAATTATCCTTTTTATAAATATTTACAAAAGCCAATACTGGGTTTTTAAAAAAATAGGCTATAATATTACCTCATTAATTCTAAATCAGTTAATCATTGAAAATAACCAAAAACACCATAATCCTGTTATTTTAGCAATCTCAAATAATTCTACTTTCAATTACCTAAGTGTGTTTTATTTAAAAAGGATATATGAGGTTAATAAGGTCGTTTTTTTTGTCACAAAAGAAAATGAAATTAACTGTTCAATAATACCAACTAATGCCAAAATTCTTTATTATGAAGACAATATTGGAAGAATACTAAATAATTTAGGCTGTGATAAAAAAGGTCTAAAAATCATTAAGTTAAATTACACCTATTTGTTATAGGTAATTTTCAATTACATAACCTTTTTAATTAATCCTAATATTCCCTGTTTCCAACCAACTGTATGAGTCACTCCTGCGGGACGTGATTTTATTTCTTTATAGTTATTAAGATACCATTGAAAAGATTTTATTAATGATTGGCTATTTGAATAGTGTGGTTTCCATTTAAGAACTCTCGCCACTTTATCAATGGAAACAAAAGAATCTTTGTCGGCGGTATCATAGATCCATTGGTAAAGCGGTGATACACCAATTTTTTCAAAAAACCAAAGAATCTTTTTTACTAGAAAAGCCGGCGTCGGCAATAGTTTGCTTCCTGAATTAGCATAATCAAAAAGTTTTTGTAAATCTTCTTTAACCGTAGAAAATTTTTCTGCCCCAATATTAAAAACTGTATTAATTTTCTCTGTCTTTTTTATTGACGAAACTAGGTAAATCATTTCGGCTAAATCATCGACGTCAAGAAGTTGATAGCGGTTATTGGCTAAACCAATCATGGGAATTTTTTTTCCATCTTTTATCCAATCATAAAGTATTTCAAACACACCCAATCTATGAGTCCCAATAAATGTTTTTGGTCTTATGACTGTTATTATTAAACCTTTTTTTTTATACTCCTGACAGGCTAATTCCGCCTCAATCTTACTTTGTCCATACGGGCCGACACCAACGACTGGATCGGTCTCAAATATAGGATGTTTCTTAGGTATTCCATAAACAGCGGTCGACGAAATAAAAATAAATCTTTTTACATTACTCTTTAATGAAACGTCTAATATATTTTTAGTTCCATTAACATTTGTGTCAAAAATTTCCTCTTTTGACCAAAGAGGTAGGGCGGCCGCAGCATGAATAACAACATCCTTATTTTTAGTAAGCTTGTTCATTAATTTTCTATCTCTAACATCGCCATTAATGAACTTACACTTTTTTGGATACTCTTTCTTGTTATAAGTAGCAATATCTACCAACGTTATATCCGCTTTTTTTTTAGAAAATAGACTCGCAAGATGAAATCCAAGAAATCCTGCTCCTCCAGTAATTAGAACTTTCATAAAAAAATATGATATCATATTCCTCTAATAAATATGGTTAGTAAAAAAATAAAGGTTGGTTTTGACCTTGACGGAGTAATTCTTTATAACCCTGTTAGAATTTTTCGCCCAATAGCAGCCTTTATAAAATCTTTATCCGGGACAAAAAAATATAAACTATTTTATTTCCCTAAAACGAGAACAGAAAAGATTATTTGGTCTTTAATCCACAAAACAAGTTTTAAACCCGCTCGTGGACTAAAAAGGCTTGAATCACTTGTAAAAAGTAAAAAAATAGAAGCTTATATCATTACGGCACGATACGATTTTTTAAAAAAAGACTTTGAGGATTGGATAAAGAAAATAAATAAAAATAAAATCTTTAGACGTGCCTACTATAATAGAACTAATTTACAGCCCAATGAGTTCAAAGAAAAAATGATCAATAAACTTAAATTAGATATCTTTGTTGAAGATAACTGGGGTGTCGTTCAAAAATTAACAAAAAAAGTCAAAAAAACTAGACTTTATTGGATAACAAATATATTTGATAAAAACATTAATTATCAACATAAGTTCTCTAACCTTGATGAAGTTCTAAAAAAGATTAATTCCTAATTACTTCTTAATGTTTTTAATGATAGAAATAATCGGGTCTAATATGCTGGAAAGATTTTTCCCTTCTTTTTTGATCATTTCTGGTTGACCTTTTTTCGGAAAAAGAGCCAGGCCCACCTTAAATAAACCACCCTTTTTCTCTTCCTGAACGATAAGTTTGGCTTTAACAACATTAGGCTGCTTTTTAACAAAGAAGTTAAAACGGTTAAAAAAGCCGCCAAAAATTTGGCGGCTTTTTGGTGAAAGATTTTTGGTGGTTACCTCAATCTTTTTTTCATTTCGGTTTTTAACCAAAGACATTAGAAGATCTTTGGTAGTTATAATCCCTATTGGATGGCGATTTTTATCAACAATCACTACACTACCAATATTTTTTTGCAGAATCAAGTTTAATGCATCTAAAAGAAAATTATTTTCTGTTAAGGGTAGAACGTAAGTTTTGGCAAAGTTTTTTACCTTCATGTGATTAAAGTTGACCCG
>CAZPKD010000018.1:0-10672 GCA_964587115.1 uncultured Gammaproteobacteria bacterium
TATCCCAATCAACAACGGTCTTTTTTTCATTAGAGATAATCATAATATATTTTTTAAAAAAAGGACAATTGAAGTATCTTTACCTGAAGAACAAAAACATATTTTAAAAACCGTCCTATTGGAAATAGAAGCGGTTGACAGTGGCAAATACAAGTTCTCTCACGATTCAAGCCAAATTAGAAGATCTTGAAAAAATAAAACAGTAAAAAAAATTATTTTCTACCGGCGACAAAATCAATGTGGGTTATCTGAGAGGGTCCTTTGGAATATTGAGCGTTGAGCGGTTCAACCGACGGAAACGTTCTCCCGATGTCTGATACATCTTCTTCTGATAAAAATTCAGCTTTGTTTTCGGTAATCATCACCGGCATAACCAGTCCATCTCTGACAATAACCAAAGGAATTTTCCGGCTGCCAATAACAACATCCTGTATTATATCGGTTTTAACATTTGTCTTCGGCTGCTGTTGTTTATCCTTTGTATCAATTACAAGATATGGTTCAAGCCGACCCCAATCATCTTTAATGATCTTAATCGCTTCGGCTATATCTTCTGACCAAGGTTTAGTTGGTTTTATTTGGTTTTTTATGAGGTTGGCTACAAAATGATCGTGTCGGTCTTTATAAGTCGGTTCGCTGACAATCTGTTCATCGACGGAAAATAGGTGAAAATCAAAAGTTTGGCCATCAACAGCCTTACTTTCATAAAGTACTTTACCATTATTAATATAGATTCTACCTTCTTTTAGAGGTTTATATCCTGGGGGTAAAGGCTCTCTTTTCATGTTTGCCACAACCCCATATTGTTCTTCTGGAGATTTTAGTATTGCCATATAAAAATTATTATAACAAATATTTATTAATCAAATTTTAGCTCGAGGTTGTTTTTTTTATTTTATAGGATAAAATTGGACTATGAAAGAGCGACAATTCCATGAATACGTCGGCGGCAGAAAAAACCATGAACATCGGTTTTTGAACAAACATCAAGCTCCTTTAATTAGGTTTTTAATTGTATTAAATAGATCTCTATATGGTTTAAGCAACCAAGAAATAGCAAAAAATATTGGGACTAGTGGTTCAACTCTGTCTCATGCGGCTTATGGACGTGCTGGGATAAAAACCAATCCCGACGGTAAAAGTACAACCAAAAAGATATTTCAAGGACTTATTAAACATACAATTTACCATTAAAAATTTCCCTTTCTTTGTATAATATAAAAATCTGCCTGGATAGTTTAGTGGTAAAACAAACCCTTGGTAAGGGTTAGACTGCGAGTTCGATTCTCGCTCCAGGCTCATGTATTTTGTCTATATTATTCGCTCTCTTAAAAATAATAAATACTATATCGGATACACTAATAACCTTAAAAGAAGAATAAAAGAGCATAATCATAATAACACTAGGTCATTAATAAATAAGGGTCCTTTTGTACTTATTTATAATGAAAAATATAATAGTGTCACTGAAGCTAAAAAACGAGAAAAACAAATAAAATCTTATAAAGGTGGAAATGCTTTCAAAAAATTAATTAGTTAGTGGTAAAACACCCCGCCATGGCGGGGAGACTGCGAGTTCGATTCTCGCTCCAGGCTCCCGTTAGGAATTAGGTTTTAGGTTGTAGGGATTAGATAAAAACGAGTATGAATTCCTATAAAGAATTAATTGTTTGACAAAAATCAGTAGATTTTTGTGAGAAGATATATTCTATTTCAAAAAAGTTTCCTAAGGAGGAGATTTTTGGATTAACTTCTCAAGTTAGAAGAGCATCAGTCGCCATACCTTCAAATATTGCTGAAGAACATAAAAGACATGGTAAAAATGAATATGCCCAGTTCTCAAGAATTGCTTATGGCTCAGGAGCGGAAATTGAGACACAACTATTAATTGCTTTTAAAATAGGTTATCTGACACAAAAAGAGTTCTTAAACCTAACAAATCAACTAGAAGAAATAATGAAAATGCTGAATAGATTAATTTTCAAAATCTCTCATCTAACTCAATAGATATCCATCTCTTACCATCTATTTCTTAAATTCTACCCCCTATCACCTACTACCTATAACCTTATATCCAACAATCGCCGCCGAAACAATTACATTAAGACTCTTATTGATTCCCCACATCGGTATCTCGACTATCTGATCTACCAACTTTAACGTTTCCGGTAAAACTCCGTAAGTCTCGTTACCAACAACTAGAGCCAGTGGCAAAGAACAATCAGCTTGGGTATAAGGGATTGACTTTTTATCTTGTTCTACTGCTATTATTTGAATTTTGTTATTTGAATTTTTCTTGTGATTTGTAATTTGTGATTTGTTATTTTGTCTAATTCTTTCTATAGCCTCAGCCGCAGACTTACAGTATTCCCACGGCACAATCTTGTAAGTTCCAATCGAGGCTTTTTTTATCTTATGGTTAGGAGGAATTTCTGTCTGGCCACAAAGATAGATTTTGGAAATACATAAAGCATCAGCCAAACGAAATAAACCGCCGATATTGTAGGTGTCATAAATATTCTCTAAAATGAAATAAATTGGCCTTCTTTTTAGGTCTTTAAGCTTATTGGATACTTCTGTTTGATCCACTTCCCTAAGTTGCCTTGCATTGAGTTTCATAACAACATATTATAGCGTAAAGTTAAAAAGCAAAGATCAAAACCAAGTTTAAAGTTCAAAAACAAAATGGGATTTAAGTTTTGATTTTTGATCTTTTATCTCTTATAGGCCTATAGTTGACAACAAATCAATCCTGTAGTATAATACATATATGAGAAAATTTCTTGCAACTCTATCCTTACTTTTTATTTTTTCTTTCCCCGTCTCCCCTGTTTTGGCTCAATATGGAACTACTACTTATAATTATTCCATCCTTATTGATAAAACTGTCGCCACTCCCAATGTTTCAAACACAAATTCAAATAGCTATATTGACAATCTTTCCCCCTCTGATCCTAGATTTAAAGCAGGAAATGATGTTTATTTTAAGATAAGAGTCAAAAATACTTCAGATACTAACCTAACAACCGTTTGGATTCGTGATTATGTCCCCACATATATTTTACCTATTGAAGGACCTGGATCATGGGATTTGGAAAACAGAATTCTCTCTTGGAATGCCGGTGATTTTGGTATTAATGAAGAAAAAACATATTACTTAAAAATGAGAGTCTATGATAAAAGCATGTTACCTTCAGATAAAGGATTATTCTGCATAACCAACCGCGCTGAAGCGAAAAATGATGTTGCTTATGATGATGATTCAAGCCAAATTTGTATTGAAAAAACTGTTTTAGGTGTTTCTACTGTTCCTTCAGCTGGTCCCGAACTTGGAATCCTTCTTTTTGGAGGCGAACTAATAGCTTTAGGAACTGGATTATTTTTGAAGAAAAAAAGCTTATATTTTGAAAAAAAGGGATAATGTTTATAGTTTGTGCATAACTTATTATTAGTTAATACAACAATCACTATAGTTGACAATTACAAATAAATTGTTATACTATAAGATATAAATATATGCAAGAATCAGTTCAAGACAGAAAAATAATAACGGGAAAAAATATTCTAAAATTTGCAGCCCCAGTTGGTCTTCTTCTAACTACATCTTGTAAAGTGGTTGATTCACTCATTAGTCAACCAGAACAACTCAAAACTCAACAAGCTCAAATATCTGATTTACAATCAACGGTTGAGTCAATGTCTCAACAGGAGCAAGGTCAAGCTACTCCTATGACAACCCAAACACCGGGCGCTTTAGCAAATGAAACAACAATTAATCAAACATCTCAAGAAGTAGAAAACTTACCTGAATTTGCTATTTCTGGACTTCCAGAATCAGTTAAGTCTAGTGACATAATCCATTGGACTGCCAATGAAACAGAAGAAGGACAGAAAGCCAAAGGAGATGTTATACATAAAAATACCATTGGTCTTAATACAGAAGGCTTTTTAGCTGAACCAGGTGTTCGTACAGTTAATACAGCCGTAGAAGAAGATGCCTCTGCCTGGCTTATCACCCCTGATACTCAGAAAAAATTAACCAGCACATCACCAGAGGTCTGGCCAGTAAATGAAGATGGATTTGCCATGCTCACAGCGGCTCAAGCTCAACTACAGTTTGGGGATGTTATTGTCCAGTTGGGTCGAACAGAAAACACCGGCTTACTTATTCTGGTTAGAGGACTACCAAGACATAACGAACAAAATACTGATGCTAATGTCCCAATGACTATCAGTAATTTTGACGCAGGATTTGCGACAGCATCGATGTTACCTCCAGGACAATATGTTTCAGAGGATTACGTTCTTCAAAATATTGATGCTATCCACGGTACCTATGGGAATAAAAATACCCCCTCTGGGCTTGGAGTCGACGGCGCTAGGTATGCCAAAGTATTTTGCTTAGATTTAGCCACTGGTGCTTTTACACTAACACGACATGACTCTCAAACTGGCAAATGGGAACTCATTCAAACCAATATTAAGTAAAGCAAAATTAAAAAAATAAAAGGCAGTACCAAAAAGTACTGCCTTTTTTATTGGGAAAAAAGATAAAATATTAAATAATAATCATGAATATCATGGATAATCGTCTTTTTACAAAAAACAAGATAATAAAGCATCTTCCTTTATTAATTATTTTTTTAGTTGTCTTTGTCCTCACCATTAAAAATATCGTTCCCAATACTTATTTCTCCGGTTGGGATAACTCTCACCCTGAATTTAATGTTTGGCAGTTTACCAAACGAGTTTTTAGCGGTGCTTGGGTAGAGTTCCAAGGAACAGGGGCGCCCGCTTCACAGTCTCAACTGGCCGAGATAACAAGACTCCCCTACATCTATTTATTTAGACTATTTTTTCCTCCCAATCTCCATCGATATTTATTTACTTTTCTTATGTTGTTTATCGGCGGCGTAGGCATGTATTTTTATCTTATAAAAATCTGGCTGACAAAAATTCGTGATAATTTTCGCAACTGGATTGCTGGATTTGGAGCTTTATATTACATACTAAATATAGTTACCCTACAAGAATTTTTTATTAACTTTGAACTGTTTGCAGTAGAGTTTGCTTATTTTCCTTTTGTTCTTTTAGCCATACACGCAATTAGTAATAAAATTACTCTTAAAAATGTCCTTCTCCTTATTGGAACAATTTTATTAATTACTCCTTGTGCCTATGTGCCAACAATTTTTTATCTGGCTTATATTTTCTTTATTATCTATGCTTTTTTTGTCAATCTACAGATCAAAAAAAACATATTAAGAACCTTAAAAATGACCGGGTTTATTGCTCTAATCATATTCGTGGTCAGTAGTTTCTGGATGCTTCCAAATTTATATTATGCCCTTCATAATTCTAGTTATGTTAAAGAAAGCCGAACTAATCAAATGTTTAATATGGAGGCTTTGTGGAGCGTACGCGAGGCTGGAACGATTGACAACTTTCTTACCGGCATTCACTTTATCTTTAACTGGAAAAACTATAATTTTAAAACATCACAATATGAGTTTATATATGGTGCCTGGAACAAGCACTTTTCAAATAGATCAGCCGTATCTCTTCTTGCTTTTTTTAATATGCTCTCAATGGCTGGATTTATAAGCACGGTTCTTAATCGCAAAAAAGGAATCCAGCGTTGGGGAATGATCTGTATATATCTCTTTATCACCATATTCATATGGATGGGACTTTTTTTGCCAACCAATCTTTTTAACTTTATCTATAAATTCGGCGTTGTCCAAGAAAGCTTTCGTAACCCCTTTACTAAACTGTCAAACTTCTATTCGTTTGTGATCACAATCATGCTCTGCTCTTATATCGAGCAGATTATGCTGGTATTCGAAAAATCTAAATATCGTTTTGCATCAAAACTGGTTTCCACCATAGTTCTTTTTGCTTTTTCTGTCTCGCTAATTTATACCGCCTGGCCATCTTTTAAAGGAAATTTTCTTAATAATAAGCTACGCATAAAATATCCTGCTGAATATTTTGAAATGTTTACTTATCTAAAAACAAAACCAAGCAATTCCCGGGTTCTTGAACTGCCTTTTTTGTCTGATGAGGGCTGGCTTTACTATAACTGGTCGAATCAGGGGGTTGGAAATGGTTATCAAGGTATGGGTTTTTACTTTTTCGGCATTCCTCAACCACTGATGACGCCTGACCACGCCCGTTGGACCGAGTCAACCGATTCTTTTTATCATGAACTAAGACAGGCAATAAACAGTCAAAATACATCTCAATTACGAAATGTTTTAGAAAAATACCACATTAACTTAATTATCGTTGATGAGACATCAACATGGAAGTATAAAACTGAATATGATTATACAAAGATTCATCAAATGCTGACCAAAACCGGCTACTCGAAGATTTGGAATAAAAGCTTTTTGAGTATTTATGAAATGCCTGATCAAATTAAAAAAGATAAACTTCTTGTCCCAAAAAAAATTAATCTCGTGACCGCCAATACAAAAAGAATAAGAACAGACTATGTCTATAAAAATATTGGGGAGTATATTGTTGCCGGTAATGACAAGGCTAATTCAATATTTCCGTTTATTAATTTAACTTCGTTGCAGTTATCTAATGTCAACTTCAAAAATAACAATGTTAGTATTACACAACCAGTTCCAAAAAATGACTATACAATCAAAATACCAGGGATACAAAGTGACATATATTCAACCGTAGCACAGATTTCATACGCCAACCAAAAGGTTCAGATAACCTTTCCCAAAACTAAGATAGTCATTAATAAAGACGAATACACACTTCTTCAACTTAACGATATCAAAGTTAAAGTTGACAAAGATTATGACAAAATAATTATTCTTTTTAACGAAAAAATGCTTCAATTAGGCAAGAATCAAACCATAAATCCAGTAATCTTTAGCAATCTCTCTCAACCAATAGAAATTTCTTATGCCGGCATATCTAACAATGTACAAAAAATAGAGCCAACGGTTTATCTTCCTATGAAGATAGTTCAACCTGAATGGACAAAATGGAAAGAAGACTTGGTTATCCATAAAAAAAATGTCGATAATATTCAACTAATAACAGAATTTCCCGTCATAACGGCCGATCTTAGTAAGTTTCCGTCAGAAAATTGCAGCCAACCTGAACAGGGCAAAATTACTACCAACTACGGCTTAACAACCGCTTCATATACTGCTGAAGAATATGGAGTTAACTGTAATCACTATGACTTTGAATATCTTACTCCTGATTACTCATATCTTATGCATTTATCCGGAAAGAATCATGAAGGAAGAAGCATCAGGTTTTTTATTGATTATAACGTCAAAAATACTCTCCCTGAAGAATATCTCATGTCTAAAAACCAATTTGAAACTACGCTTAGCTTAATCCCCATTACCACCTATGACACAAAACCATACTCGATTAATTGGGAAACACGATCTTATGGAAAAACGAGCAAAAATGAATTGGTCAATATGGAAATAATTCCGTTCCAAACTGATAGGCTAAGTCAGATACAGTTACAAAAAAATGCTCCTTCAAATCCTTTAAACAATCAAATTGTAATAAACAATACAAAATCATATTTGAGTTTTCTTTATTTTGTAGATGTGGGTTGTAAAAATTCCCCATGTTATTTTGGCATTGACCAATCATATGATGATCTTTGGATAGCGATTGACTCAAATATAAAATTACTTCCCCACTCAAGATATAATAATTGGGCTAATTTGTGGCAAGTAGATAGATCTAAAAAAATTATGATTATTTATCTTCCTCAGGTAATTTCCTTCGTGTGTATGTTTTTCCTAATTACCATGATCATTTTTTTAATTTTAAAGTCAAAAAACTCTGTATAATACATTTTTATGAAATACGCCAGTTATTCCTGGAACAAAATTCAACAATATGTCTATCAACTATCCCAAAAAGTTGAACAAAGTGGGGAAAAATTTGACTTAATTGTCGGTATTGCTCGGGGCGGATTAACCATTTCTCATATTTTATCTGACTTTTTAGGGCTTCCGGTGGCTTCTTTTACTATCAATAGCTACAAGGACTTTAAACAGCAAAAAGAGCTCATACTTTCCTATGAAGTTGGCGCTCTTCTTGATCAAAAAAAGATCCTTTTGGTCGATGATGTTTCAGATTCAGGTAAAAGTTTTGTCCGGGGAGTTAAACATCTACAAGAAATGAAGGCCAAAAATGTCAAAACCGCTTCCTTATTTATCAAACCCTGGACTAAATTTAAGCCGGATTTTTATATCAAAGAGGCAACAGCGTGGCTAATTTTCCCCTATGAAATGAAGGAAACCATTGATGCTCTACAAAAACAGTTTAAAGATCAAGATCTCTCAGACATACAAATAAAAAATCAATTGAAAAAAATAAAGCTCCCAGCTACTTGGATCACTAAATTTCTCAAATAGTTTTAATCATATTTTTTTTCACAATCAACGCAAATACTACATGGTCCAACTTTAGCTGGATCTTTACCACAAACAGCGCAGCAACCATCATGATATTCCCATTTTTTTTCCTGATTTTGTTTAATGTCGCGGTAAGTTGAAGAAAATAAACTAACCAACTGATCTGTAGATGGCAAAATATTGTTCTGTATTATGGAATTAATACCAAGAATTATTTCTATTTCGTTTTTATAAGCCACGCTGCCCCCGCAACCACCACCAATTGGTTGGATACTAGCTTGCATGTGATTGTGCAAAGCCGTTAAATAACCAGTCGCGATCATGTCTGTGGTAACTTCATATCTTTGTAAAGCAATAATTGTTTTGTCTTTTAAGTCGATAGTCTTTTTTTGTTTTTTTAAAAAAACGTCTTTTATCTTGGACAAAACCTGATCTAGGTAAAAATCCTGTTGATGAACGTTGTGGTAAACAAGATAGTTTTCTGACCAATCTTGGGCAAAAAAGTCGTCAATATTTCCCAGATCCTGAGGTGAATTTAAAATCGAAATAATCCTTTTTTCTTCGTTTTTTTCATCTTTAAACATATCTAATCCTAACTGCCTAATCCAAGGATTGTCGTCGCTGTTGACACTGACGGCAACACAATCAATTTTTAGACCATCAAAATACAAGAAATAAAGTTGGCCAGTGTCATACGGTTTTTCAAGAAATTCTAGTTTTTCTTCTGGGATATTGTCTTTATTTGTCTCTGTAAATAATTTCTTACCGGTTGGACTATATAGAGAGATAAGATCGTATGGATTATCTTTAGCAAGTACTGTCGCTTTCAAAATCCCTGGATAAAATGAACCATCTCTTTCAGAAGTATCAATTTGATTTTTTATATTATAGATATTGTCGTCAATCGATGGTGAAGTAAAAACCTCTCCTTCCGCATCCAACCAATAGGAAAATTTTATGGATACCGCTTGATCTTCGGTAAGATGATTAATATAACTTTCCCTTTGTTGAACAAATTCACGGATTCTTTCTTTTGGTTCTAACTTCTGCAGTCTTTGAGCTTCCGCTGTCGGGTCAAAACCAAATTTACTATAGTATTCGACCATATATTCCCTGCGCGGGGTAAAAAAGTTTGGTCGGTCTTCGGACTTTACCCGCCAGCAAGCGCTCTTTACAACGTCGAGCGAATAGCGAAGATTTAAGTTGTAAAGTAAGCTGCGGCGCGGCTATTACCGCTGCGGCACAGTCACTGATTTACACAGTGTTCCCAAATTCCCGCCTTGGGCGGGATCAGCCTTCTCTCCGATTGAGTTCGGAGATGGCTATACCAAACAAAATTCTAAACAGGAATAGAATAAACAATTCTATTTTAAAAAGCAATATGAAATTTGAATATGTAAAAAAATTACATTCTAAGAAGCAACAAATTCTACTTTAAAAAAATGGTTAAATCCGATTTTATGTAAGGTTTTTTTGTCAATTTCTTCGAATTTTTTTCTGTTTTCATCACCATGAATAAGGAAAATTATTTCTGGTCGAATAAATGGGGAAACTGGCCATATATTAGTCTGTAAGTCGCCGAAAACACCAAGTTTTCCAATCCCCTCTTTAAACAAAACATCTTTAATAAGCTCGATTTTTTTTACAAGCGATAAACGAACCGATTCTTTTTTTAAATAATTTAGGGACGTTTTTAAATTGGGATCGAAAATATCACTTATCTGTTCTTGAGGAACATATAAGCTTTGTTTGCCTGTTAACGGATTTTTTTCTGAAAGACACTTATCAATATATATTTCAAAAGTTTTTGGTAATTTTTCCTGTTGACCAACTTTATTGTATCGATAACCCATCTGTAGGGACGCATAGCGACCTTCACTATCGGGCCAATATAATAAGGAGGCATGAACTTTTCCAGGCAAGTGACCTACTCCCTGGGAATAATAAATTAAGCCATTAATGTCGTTAAAACAAACATACTGAGATGTGGGGGTAAATAACTGGTTTGTTTCGATAGGTTTAGACCGATATCTTTCCATAACTGGATTCATGCGGGTCAAATTGACGAAAATTTTTATTTTTTTGTGGCCGTAACCATAAACACTCCTTGAGGGGCAGGCACTTTATTAATCGGGAGAATATTTTCTGGATCAAAATAATTAACCATATCTCTTCTTGAGGTAAATTGAACTGCCCGATCAATCGAGATGTCAGAAAACCCTTGTTGTTGAATTGTTTTTTTTATTTCACTTTCT
>CAZPKD010000019.1:0-5155 GCA_964587115.1 uncultured Gammaproteobacteria bacterium
CCCTTAATAGTTTTAGCAATAATTATGGTCGGGGATTGAGTGGTTTGTTGATATTTAATTGCTTGTTCAAAAGATTTTTTTACTTTTTCTAAATCATGTCCATCATTGATTAAAACCGTGTTCCAACCAAAGGCCTCTAATCGTTTTTGATATGTTTCAATGTGCCAACCGATCATTGTTTCTCCACGTTGGCCAAGACGATTAACATCTAAAATAGCGATTAAATTATTGAGTTTATAATAAGCCGCCAACTGAATTGCTTCCCAGATTTGGCCTTCAGCCATCTCCGAATCTCCCAGTAAAACATATATGTTTGGAATTTGTTTATTGGAATTTGCTTGTAATTTGTGATTTGTTGTTTGTAATTTACCTGCCAATGCCATGCCGAGTCCGGCAGACAGTCCCTGTCCTAAAGAACCAGTCGCCACATCAACGAAAGGCAATTTTGGCACGGGGTGTCCCTCAAGAGGAGAGCCAAGTTTTCGTAGTGACATAAGTTGCTCGTCCGTAATAATTCCCTTTTGGTGATACAAAGCATAGAGAAGGGGCGAAGCGTGGCCCTTTGAAAAAATTACACGGTCGTACTGATTAAGAAAATTACCAAAAAATAGAGTTACCATTAGTTCAACTGGAGATAAAGAAGAAGTAGGATGACCAGATCCGGCATTAGTGGTAGAGATTAAAATATCCGCCCGGACATATTGACAGATTATTTTTAGATTATTCATTATTAATATTTAGTAATTAATTATTAAGATCTGGTTTTCTAATTTGACTTCTTCTTCTCAAAGGTTTTATTTTACCTTCATACGGTAGTTTGTCTTTAGGGACAGCTTCCAAATATTTTTTAAAACCAGCCCCTTCAATATTTGCCAGTAAAACTTCTTTTAAAGCAAGTTCTAAGGAGATATTCTTTGTCTTTGCCAACTGATATGTTTCGTAGCAATATCTCGCCTCATTTTCAGCACCCCGATTTAACATTGTTTCTAACATAAAATCTAATTCCTTAAGATGGGTAATAAATTTAGTATTATTTTGAGTCTCACCAGCAACCGATTCATTTAATAATTTTAAATTATTCTGAAAATTTTCCCATGATGTGGTTGGATAAGTCTCTAAATCAGTATGTGGACTAGGGATTAATGGCATCATACTGAATTCGATTAATATGTTTAGGCCCGATTGTTTTGCTTTTATGTTTGTATAATCGGCCAATTCTTTAAAATACAAAAGGTCTTTTTTGGTCTCTCCGACCATACCCCCAAAATCTAAAACTCCAGTTATTCCATAAAAAGTAATGTTTTTTACCTTAGCTTTTACAGCTTCGTCAATCGCATGTCTTAAATCTTCTTCTTTGATTGTTTTTCCAAAAATTTCCCTTCTTACTCTTGGACTATTTTCTGGAGCCAACACCACAGATTGTTGACTCGTATATCCTTTTTGTTCTGGTCTGTCTGCTAAATGTTTTGGAGTCATTCCTCTTTCAATAATTACATCAATAATGTCATTAACCGTTTTACCATTATCTTTATAGGTTGAAGCAGAGGCAGAAACAATAGCTACTTCTTTTGCCCCATTTGCCCTTAATAAGTCTATGTGTGACACTAATTTTTCAAAAGATTTTTTTTGATATTTCTCTGAAGAAGACAATCTACAGAAATTGCAGTTGTGGGGACAACTTCTTGAAATAACCAATGAGCCTTTTCCATCAATAACAATAACACTTCCGGGAATATATTGGTCATCTCTGTAATCTATTTCGGCAAAATCAACAATTTCTTCTTGAGCTGTCGGCACATAAACACCTTGAATTTTGCTGATTAATTCTAATTTTTCACTTTTTTTTATGTCTTCTCTTTCTATGACTTTAGTGATTTTTAATAGCGCATCTTCGCCCTGGCCTAATACAACCGCATCAGCAAACATTCCTAAGGGGACAGGATTTATTGTTGATGCCCCGCCCACAACAACTATTTTTTCACTATCAATACGGTCATCCGCAAAAATTGGAATTTTCATGGCTTCCATCGCATCAAACATATCAAAAATCTGATTAACATTTACCAGAGAAAAGCCAAAAGCATCAAACTCCTGAGTATTTTTTTTATTTTTATTAACAAATCCTTTTGGTTCTATAGATAATCCTTGTGGGTTGTGTCTAATTTCAGCTATATCCGCATAATAATTTGAACCATAGGTATTAACTCTATGGAATAAAGCTTGAAGTGAGGTTGGGTTTAAGCCAACAGCCTCCGATTTTGGTGTAACTTGACCTAAATCCACAAGCAAGATACCTTTATTTCTATTGGTCACATCATAATTAAATATAAGTCTTTCTGCTTGAGGTCTTGGTAATAATTCTGTCATTATTTAATTATATATTTTTATTTTCTTGTCGGAATTAATTTTTTAAATGGATAAAATAATAAAAAATACTTTATAATAAAATTTATGAATCTTGAAAAAATTTTTAACCCCTCCTCAATTGCTATTGTTGGAGTTTCTACAGAAGAGCAAAAAGTTGGCCATTTGGTGGCTAAAAATCTTATTGCCCAGGGGTTTGAGGGTGAGATGTATTTTATTAACAACAAATTTGAGGGAGAAATTTTTGGAAAAAAAGTCTACAAAAGTCTTTCCGAGATAAAAAAACCAATTGATTTGGTGGTTTTGGCAGTTCCTGCTTATGTGTCTTTAGTTCTTCTTGATGAAGTTTATCAATGTGGTATTAAAAATGTGGTTATCTATGCGGCTGGTTTTAAAGAGATGGGTGAGGTTGGCCAGGAAAATGAAAGACTGCTTTTGCAAAAAGCTAAAAAATACGACTTGAACATTCTCGGTCCCAACTGCATTGGTTATGTGAACACGACAAAAAATATTAATGTTACCTTTTTGAAACATATTTGTCCCTCAGGTAATATTGGTTTTATTTCCCAATCAGGAGCATTGGGGAGCATGTTGGTTGACTATTTTGTCGCTCATAAAAATCTTGGTTTTTCCTACTTTGTCAGTCTGGGTAATAAGTCAGTCATTGACGAATCGGACATTTTGGATTTTATGGCTAAGTCAAAAGAGGTAGAAGTGATCGGCATGTATCTTGAAGACGTAAAAAACGGAAAAAAATTTGAAGAAGTTTTAAAAAAGGCCAGCAAAATTAAGCCAATTGTGGTCATTAAGGCGGGGACAACCGCCGAAGGTTCAAAGGCGGCCATATCTCATACTGGTGGGATGGTGGGTAATGATCAGGTTTATAGCGCGGTTTTTAAACAGAATGGGGTTATTCGGGCAGAAAGCATGACTCAGTTTTTAACGATTTTGAAAATATTAAGTTATAAAAAAATTCCTACTTCATCATCGATCTTGGTTCTGTCAAATGCCGGCGGCGTTGGTGTCCTTTTGACCGACGAAATTATTAAAAATAAACTTTCATTAGTGACTATCTCTGATTCGACAAAACAATCGATAATTAATTCTATGGGTGGATCAACCAAGATTACCATTCGTAATCCAATTGATCTTTTAGGAGATGCCAGTGCTTTTGATTATGATCAGGTTATTTCCGCCACTCTTGAAGAAAAAGAAATCGGGTCAATTGTGGTTCTTTTAACTCCTCAGGCCAATACTCAGATTCACGAAACCGCCAAGATTATTGTTAAAATTCAAAACCGTTTTCATAAACCAATCTACCCGATTTTTATGGGAGAAAAATCTGTCAAAGATTTGGAACTTTATTTTGAAGAAAATAAAGTCGCCGGTTTTCTTAGCTGTGACGGCTTACCGAAAATTTTATCAGAAATTATTTGGCAACAGAAATATCTTAAGAGTACGTTTGAGGCTCAACGACAACCCGATATTGACTTAACGTCAGTGAAAAATATTCTCACTAAAACTATAGAAGAAAATAATGGGAAAGCATTTCTTAACCTGAACGATTCATTTTCAGTTTTAAAAACTATAGGTGTACCCACGGTTGATTTGTTTGTCCCGAAATCAGAAACAGAGTTAAAAAAAGTAGCCGATGAGATTGGTTTTCCTTTGGTGGCCAAATTATTATCAGATAAGTTTACTCATAAAACCGATGTTAAAGGTGTTTTTGTTGGCCTAAAAAACCACGAAGAGCTACTTGACGCTTATAAACAAATTAAAAGAATTGACCCGCAAGGGGATTGTTTAATTCAAAAAATGGTTAAAGGTCAAGAAATTCTTATTGGTGCCAAACGCGACCCAAACTTTGGGACCGTTTTGGTTTTGGGAATGGGCGGTGTCTTTACCGAGCTTTTTAAAGATATTACTTATCGGGTTTACCCCTTTTCTTATCAAGAATTCCTAGCGATGATTGAAGAGACTAAATTAGCTAAGATTATTAAGGGTTTTCGTGGTTCAGCGCCTATTGACAGTAAAAAACTCTATGACATTTTTACCAAGATTGGTTGGTTAATGGAGAATTTTACTCAAATTAAAGAAATCGATATTAATCCCCTGATGGCTTCGGGTGAAGGTTTAGCTGTGGTTGATTGTAGGATTATTTTATAGCCTATTTTTATTTTAAAGGTAATCTTCTTGCAGGATATGGCTTTTGTCTTAATTCGTTATTAAAGGCTTCATAAAAAACTTGTTCGTACTCAGGGCCATTTGTTTTAAAAATAGGCAGTTTAATTTTCATAAAATCTAGAGTCGAAAAATTAACATCAGGATGTTTTTGAAGAAAATTAATGGTAGTTTTAGAATGTTTACCGGTTTTGTAAACAAGGTTCATAGCCAGACTGTTTTCTTGAAGGGTAAAAGGATCTTCTTCACCATAATAATTTCCCCCAAAAGTTCTATAAAGTAGGTCGTGATCTTTACCAGTCCCAAGATCCAATATTTCTCCAAGACTACTTATTTCATGTTTATTTTTTATTACCCGGTGTATTGTACTAACAACCATTGTTCTACTGCTTGCCATTTGTATTAATTTTTGTAGGGTCTCTAATAATGCGATGTTAGTATCTAAGGACTTAATCGCTCGTTTTATAGCTTTTTCTTCATTTACTGAACCTTGAATACTTTGGCTGACGATATTACTGAATCCATGTGGGAGAACAACTCCTTCCATATCAACTAAAAACGCAATCTGACTGTATTTTTTTAATAGTTCCTGGAAATAGATTTGTATTCC
>CAZPKD010000019.1:5255-10402 GCA_964587115.1 uncultured Gammaproteobacteria bacterium
GAGACGGATTGTAAAGCGAGGCGAACCTGAACAAAGGAGGATTATGGATATGGATAAGTTAGGGCGGATTGTAAGCCTATGTTAAACAAACAGAATTTAGTCAAACAATTCGGATATTACTGCTATCAACTGCTTTACGGCGGGCCGCCGTATACTATCTAAAAAGTATCATTTAACCCCGCCGTCAAGGCGGATTATAAACAACTATTAAAAATTATTTTTTACATATGACAGAAATCATTAAAGGATTTACCGATGGTGAACAGTTTAGAAAAGCCAATCAGTACAATAAAAATCAAAAACGATTTGAGAAGTCAGGCTTAACTCCAGAGATGGAGAGAGTGACGCCCACTGTCGGGATAAACATTGCTCATCTAATGAAAATGGAATCAGTCCAGAGATTGAGAGGGGAAATCACCGGACAGTCGTTGTCAGCAACGATTTTGGGTATTTCAACGGCTGAAGGTCCAAGAGACTTCCAAAGATTGTTAAAGGGGTTAGGAGCCGGTCATATTTCCACAACCGCGATTGATATCAGCGATGGTATTTTTGATCAAATTCGTCAGACAGGACTAGACGAAGTCACTTGTCTGTTGCGGGATGCCAGAAAGACAGGATTGCCAAGTAACAGTCAAGATATTAATTTAAGAGATCATATTGGTAATTGTTGCCCACCAGAAATAGATCGGGCGATTAACAGAGAAGCCACCAGGATCTTAAAACCTGATGGAATTTCTATAGTTAACATTACTACCAGTGATTTATTATTAAACTCTCAACAAAGAGAAAAAATACCGTTTTTACGCCTAAAAGACGAACTGGGGAATAAGGTCATCCATGCCCTACAAAACAAAATTTATGATCTGGAAGGGTTTAAAGAGATGTTTCCCGAAATTGATTCAGAAAGCCTAAGGGGAATGATTCTTGAGATTGAACCAAAAAGAAGTTTTGTTGTCTTTGGTGAAGATCCTCAAGGGCATGGGGAGTGGTTTCGAAGATTAGAAGAGCATAAAAGGATCTGGCAAAAAGACGGTTTTGAGATTGTTGAAGTGGCTACGCGCGAAGGAACAGACAGTCATGAGCCACCACTTAAATGTTTGAGACACAACGTTGTTTTAAGGAAAAAAGTTACCAGTTTAAACAAATAATATGAAGATTAATAATAACCTTAACTCAATCGTAGAGCCAATTTTTTTATCAGCCACTTTTTCTCAAAAAAAACCCAGTCAATGGGGCTATGGTCGAGTAGACAATCCAACTCGGTTGAGTTTGGAAAAGGAACTGGCGATTTTGGAGAAGGCCAAGCATGGCTTGGCCTTCTCATCGGGCTCAGCCGCTGTTGCGGCCTTATTTCTAATCTTTAAAAGCGGTGATCATATTTTGTGCCATGAAGAATTATATGAAGGAACAATGAGGCAACTAGAAAAAGTATTCAAAAAGTTTGGATTAGTTTTTGACTTGGTCAATTTTTCTGACCTAAAAAAGGTTCAACAATCAATTAATAAAAAAACAAAATTACTTTTTTTTGAAAATATTACTAATCCAACTTTAAAAGCTATTAATGTTAAAGAAATTGCTGGAATTGCTAAAAAAAACAAGATAAAAGTGGCGGTTGACAATACTATTTGTACCCCGATTTTCCAAAAGCCGCTTTGTCTTGGGGCCGATATAGTCATCCATAGTCTAACAAAGTTTATTAATGGCCATCATGACGTAATCGCGGGGGCGATTATGTTAAATAATGAAAAGATCTTTAAACAGTTAAAGTTTTTTCAGCATACGATTGGTGCCGTTCCCTCACCATTTGACTGTTTTCTGATGGGAAGGGGCATAAAAACTTTATCGTTAAGGATGAAACGATATAAAGAATCCGCCGAACAGGTCAGTTGGTTTTTAAATAAACATAAACAGGTTAAAAAAATCTCTTTTCCAGGTGTTTCGGGATTAGTGAGTTTTTGGTTAAAAGGAGACAACATAGAAATAAAAAGATTTTTAGGTCGATTAAAACACATAAAAATTGCTCACAGTTTTGGCGGAGTAGAATCAACCATATTACATCCCAGCTCAATGATGACCTTTTCTTTTTCTGAAAAAAAGATGAAGGAGTTGGGGATTGCCAATAGTTTATTAAGACTGTCTGTAGGATTAGAAGAAATTGATTTAATTATAAAAGATTTAGATCAGGCTTTAAATTAATCATTTTTTAAATTTATAAATTTGTATAATAAAAACATATGAATACAGATGAAAAAATTAGTTTAATCAAACAGGTTGGGGAAGAAATTGTTGCTGAAGATGAGTTAAAAAAATTATTGGAAAGCGGTGAAGAACTGGTCGCCTACGATGGTTTCGAACCATCAGGTCAGATTCACATTGCCCAAGGATTATTGCGTGCTATCAATATAAACAAAATGATAAGAGCGGGGATTAAGTTCAAAATGTTAGTTGCCGACTGGCATGCTTTGACCAATAATAAAATGGGCGGCGATCTGGAAAAAATCCAGACCGTCGGTAAATATTTTATTGAAGTCTGGCGGGCCAGCGGCATGGATCTTAACAATGTTGAGTTTGTTTGGGCTTCAGAAATGGTTAAGGATTCTGATTACTGGCAATTGGTTATTCGTGTTGGCATGACCAATAAATTGGCCAGGTTTATCAGAACGGCTGAATTTATGGGTCGAGAAGACTCGGCCGAAAAATTGACGGCCGCCCAAATTATGTATCCTTGTATGCAGATTGCTGACATTTTTAGACTGGGAGCTAAGATTACTCAGCTGGGAATGGATCAACGCAAAGTTAATATGTTGGCACGAGAGATTGGCCTACAACTTGGTTATTGGAAGCCAGTCGTTATTTCCCATCATATGCTTATGGGTCTTGGTAAACCGCCATCTTTAGTCAGTGATACTGCCTCAAGGACGATTGCCAATAAAATGTCCAAGTCAAATCCTGACAGTGCTATTTTTATGACTGATACAACCGAAGACATAAAAAGGAAGATAACCAAAGCCTACTGTCTTGAAGGAGATATAAAAGAAAATCCCGTGCTTGAATATTGCAAATACATAATTTTTGAATCCTTTGACAGACTAAAAATAAATGAATTCCTAATTGAAAGACCGGAAAAATGGGGCGGTAGTTTGAATATAAAAACTTATGGAGAGCTGGAAAAAATTTTTGCCGAAAAAAAAGTTCACCCGCAAGACCTAAAAAACTCTGTCATTAAATATCTTGACCAACTTTTGCAGCCGGTAAGAAAGCATTTTGGAGACGATCAAACAGCTAAAGATCTCTTAAAGAAAGTCCAGAGCTACCAGGTTTCAAGATAAAAAGTATGGGGTCTTGTGCTTAAAATCGTTTTTTTTGGCGAAGTTTATGATTTTTTTGGCGTTTTTAAAGCCTTGTTTTTTAATCCAGTTTAGGGATTTTTTTTGATCAAAGTATAAACAAAGAACCTGATCGGCCTCTTTGTAAGTAAAACCAAACTCCCCTTCATCGGTTTGGTTTAGCCAAAGTCCGGCGGTTGGTGTTTGGTTAATAATTTCTTTGGGAACTTTTAGATAACGGGCCAAAGTAAAAACTTGAGTTTTATAAAGGTGAACAATTGGTTCAATATCAGATGATTGGTCGCCGTAACGCGTAAAATAGCCAAGAAGATGTTCCGATTTATTTTCTGTCCCACAGACTAAGGCTTGGTTTTTTTTAGCTAAATCAAAGAGAATTGCCATTCTAGTTCTAGCCATAATATTACCTAAACGGACTCTATCAGAAGTCTTATTTTCTGGATCAATCTGTAACAGTTTTTTTAGGTTGTCAACTGTATTTTTTATATTTATTCTATAACGAGCTTTTATTATTTTATCAACGTAGTCAGTTTTGTTATTGTAATTCATACGGACGGTAAGAATATTTTTTTCCGGTAAAACTTGCTTTAATAGATAATAACAAACAGTAGAATCAATTCCTCCTGACAGGCCAATAACCACTTTGTTAAACTTTTCACGTTGGAGCGTTTTTTTGATGAAGTCAGTAGTTTTTTTAGTTTCTTGCTTTGGGTTAATAATTGGCAACATATGTTTATATATTACTATATAGGTGATGATTTTTTATATAGCGGGCCACTTTTTCCGGAACAAAATGAAGAACTGACTCTTTCATTTTTAAACGGGTTTTGATTAAAGTGGAAGAAATATTACTGATAACGACATCCTGATGATCAAGAAATTTAATTGACTTAGGAATTACCTTTAGGCCGGTGCATCTTTGAAAACGGGCCTTCAGATCAAGATGATTTTTTTCCCGAGGAAAGACAATCAATGAGTATTTATTAATAATTTCCTGCCAGTTTTTCCATTTATTAAAATTTTTAATTTGATCCGAACCAATAATCAAGAAGAATTTATCTTTAGGATACTTTTTTTGAAAATAATCAAGAGCGTCAATAGTATATGAAGTCTTATTCTTTTTAATTTCATAGTCGGTGATTTTAATCTGTTTATTGGCCAGAAATCGGGTCATCTCCAGGCGATGTTCAGCCGATGAGGTAATCTTATGAAAAGGATGAGAAGCGCAGGGCATGAGCCAAATCTGGTCAAGATTAAGCAGTTCTTTGGTTTGATTAGCGACCAACCAGTGACCAAAATGGGGCGGATCAAAACTACCGCCCAAAATTGCAATTTTCATAAGTGCTAATATTCTATCACAACTTTTTTCAGCTCTAATGAATCTAATAATTTACAAGGTTGTTAGGGCAGCTTGACAGTGACCTATAACATGATATAATGTCTGCATATGTTAAACTATCTTGAAGCTTCAAAAGGAGCTAAAGGGTTAACTTCCGATTATAAAAAAGGAGTTAGTTTAATGAATGAATTTGCCAAAAATCTTAAAGATCAAGGCCTTCTTCCTCATCAATTTTCCAAAAAAGACTTAATCTCCCAACAAAATTCTCTAGAACAAACAGTCGAAGAATTTAATTCTCAGCCTCATACTCCAGAACTGATAACAAAAACACTTCAAACTTTCTGGACACAAAGATCAGAGACGCTAAAACAACAAGGTCTAAACATAGAGTTTGCCTTACCTGACTGTTCTTATACTCCAGAAGAAATACAAAAACTGGAAAAAGAAGGCAAAAGAATCGGCTA
>CAZPKD010000020.1:0-10325 GCA_964587115.1 uncultured Gammaproteobacteria bacterium
TGTGTTGGGTGTGTTTGGTTTTTTTTTCAATACCCAACTGTTTAACAATCAGATAAAAAACCACTCTGTTTCTGATTAAATCCTGATTGGCTAATTTTCGGATAATTTCATTAAGGGTTTCGCCCTTATTAATTACAAAAATTTTTGTTTTTTGACTATTTTTGTCAACGGGTAGAATTCCTTCCTTAAAAAAGAAAAAACCTCCAAGAGAAACTACTATTAAAACAAAAAAGAGAATATAAGTTTTTTTCATAGACTTATTATTGAATTTCATAAATCGGAAAATTTTTAAGGGTTTCCTCAGCTTCTTTAAGACGGTATCTATCATTAGAAAAAAGAGTTAACATTGGTTCATTTTTATCGATTTTTTCGTCAAGTTTTTTCAAAAGATAGGCTCCGGCAAATTTATCGGCTGGGGCTCCCAATACTTTAGCTATTGTATTTAGATTGTAGTTATTTATTTCTTTGATGAAACCTCTTTTATAGCTGGTTAGTTCCTTACGGTGACTTTTTATTTTAAAGTTATGGGTCGAAATCTGATCGTCACCATCTTGAGCCTTGATAATTTCTCTAAATTTTTTTAGCGCCAGACCAGAAGAAAGGATTCGACTCGCTTCTTCTTCACCGTTAAGTTTCTTTTTTGCTTCATGAAAACATATCTCCAATAGCTTACCAGCCAAACGTAATGCTTTGGCCTCAAGTTTTAGGGGCCGATTTTTACTTTGTTCTAAAACTTCTAAAGCGTCAAGCGCTTCAAGAGCTGGGCCAACGCCACGACCGGCCGGTTCTAGAGTTTGATTAATGTCAGTGATTACTTCAATGCCAAATTTTTTACCCAGTTGTTTAAATTTATCAGCTACCTTTTCCGCATCGGTAAAGTGCCTTATCTTCATAGTTTTTCCTACCGGAATATCCAAAACCAAGTGATTGGTAGAAACAGCCACTTTTTTAGCCATAATAGAAACAATTATTTTATCAAATGACTCAAAAGAAAGTGGTTCTTCGACTCTAATAATAATGTCATCGGCAGGAGCTATCCCCATGGCCCCGTTCCAAATAATGCAGCCACCAATGTGATTAACAATTTTCTCAACCCTCTTTGGGGTAAAAGTTACTGGGGCAAAAACTTCCATGCAGTCAGCGGTTCCAGCTGGACTGGTAATTGCTCTTGAGGAAAGTTTTGGAATCTTAAAGCCTGCCGCGGCAATAATCGGAACAATAATCATGGTTGTTCTGGTTCCGGCAACGCCTCCGGTTGAATGTTTATCGGCAACGATACCATCAAACTTTAGTTTGGTGCCGGTTTCTACCATTGCTTTAGTTAAATGATATAGTTCATTGATTTCAAAACCCTCCTTAAAAGAAGCGGCGACAAAATAAGTAGTTAGAACATCACTTAGTCTTTCATGGGATATTTCATCCATTAAGGTATAGATTTCCTGATAAGTGAGTTTTTTTCCCAGTAATTTTTTTTGAATCGCTTGAATAGCGGCAATCTGGTTTTTAGGTTTATTCATAGGTAGTAATTACTTCTTGGAATTTTTTCTGATATTCTTTTGCCTTAATAATCAACTTTGATACTAAATATATTTCTTTGACATCTAATAACCAAGACAGAAATAAGTATAACAAAACATGGATGATACCGGTTACCGTTAACAAAAGGATTACATTAAGGGTTCGCGAAGTATCAAAAACCAAGCCATCGAGGAATTTCATCAAAAAATAGTTAAACAGCGAAGACAAAAATACCGCAAGACCCATCTTGGAAAGTTCAGTTACTAAGAAGGCCATATCCAGCCTACCGATCTTTTTTTGAAGTAAAAAGAAAAGGATAATTACCTGTAGGGTGATTGAGATGGAAAAAGAAATTGATAGCGCCCAAACTGGTAATTTAAAAACTAAGACCAGTAGTAAACTCAAAATGAGATTAATGAGAATGAAAGTTAAGCTAACAAAAAAAGGCGTCCGGCTATCCATCAGGGCATAAAAACAACGGGTAATAAAATAATAAACCGTATGAAAAGGAATAGATATGGCAAACCCAGAGAGAGTAATGGCTGTTTGGACGGTTGCCTCCCAGTCAAACTTTTGACCACCGTAAAAGAATCTTACCAAAGGAGTTCTCGCAAAGATAAAAAAACTGGCAATAGGAATAACAAAAAAAATTAAATTTAATATTGAATCGACCACAATTTTTTTCAGTTCATCAATTTTTTTTTCTTGATAAATTTCGGAGATGTATGGAAGAGAAGCTTGACCAAAAGCAATGCCGATAACAGAAACCGGTAAAAGTTGTAACCGTTGGGCTAAATAAAATATTGTGTAAGCCCCGGAACCAATAAAAGTTGTCAAGGTTAAATCGATCGTAGCATCAATCTGGGTAGCAATTACAGTTAATGCTCTAGG
The DNA here is from genome assembly GCA_964587115.1 of uncultured Gammaproteobacteria bacterium. Lineage (GTDB taxonomy): Bacteria > Patescibacteriota > Microgenomatia > UBA1406 > GWC2-37-13 > JAAZNM01. Next base: position 2,410 of record CAZPKD010000020.1, read on the forward strand.
AACGACCATTCTAAAAAACTCGACTAAAGCGGCTGACTTTTTGATTATTAACTTAAATTGAAAATCAACATTGCGTAAAATTGGAATCTGAATAAGAAAAAATAATACAGCCCCGATAATTACTCCTATGATTGGGGCGCTAAGACCAAAACTAGCCGAAAAAAAATAAGTGGCGATAATTATGCTTAGATCATAAACAATTGGGGCGAGGGCCGATAGAAAAAAAGTTTTATTAGCCTGACCAATACCGGTTAGAAAATTGCCTAAAATTAAAAATGGTAGTTGCCCAACCAGTAACCAGCGAGAATAAAGAATAATTTGGTTTATCTTTGTATCCGAATAGCCAGGAGTAATAAGAGGAATTAATTGATTGGCAAAAACAACCGTAATAAGGATAAAAACGATCATTAATAAAAAAATAAGATTAATTATTGAAGAAATATTTTTATTTAACTCCTCTTTATTTTTTTGATACTTAATAAAAATAGGGATAAAAGAAGTTGTTAGGGCGCCGGTAATAAGTATTTCGAATATTAAGTCGGGTATTCTAAAAGAGGCAAAAAAAATATCAAGCTGTTCTTTGGTAAAGCACCCGGCCAAGATTCGGTAGCGAAAAAAACCAAATAAACGCGATAAGAGAATCATTGCTGAGATAATAACGGCCGAAGAAAAGATGCTTTTTTGCTTAAGAAAAATGAAAGATTTTGTCTTATTTAGGAATTTATCCATAGACTAATTTTATATGAAAATACGCTTGACAGCGGGCTTTTTTTGGTGTTAAATGGTGTTATATGGTGTTTTTTGGTGAATATCAAATTTCTTTTTCTTCACCTGGTCGTTTGGTGTTACCCAAAAAACTGCGTGAACTTTTAAAAGGTAACATCTTCATTCTAACAAAAGGTTTCAGTTTTTGCTTGGCCGGTTACGATAAGGAAGATTGGGAAGGCCGGGCAAAAAACTTACTAGGTGTCTCACTATTGGAGCAAGACAATCTTGATAAGAGACGTTTTGTGTTTTCGTCAGCGGTTTATCTCGAGATTGACGAACAGGGACGTTTTGTTATTCCAAGAAATTTACTGAACTATTTGGGAAAAACTGGAAAAGTAGTCATTATTGGTGCCGGAGACCATTTTGAAATCTGGAGTCTTGAAAAATGGGAGAAGTATTTAAAAGAGGTAAAAAATTAAAAAAATGCACCATTCTGTACTTTTACAACCAGCCATTGATAGTTTAGCTGTAAAGCCCGACGGTTTATATATTGATGGTACTTTTGGTGAAGGTGGACACAGTTTTGAAATATTAAAAAGAGGCGGTCGGGTTTTAGGAATCGATTGGGACGATAGTCAAATCAAAGAGCAAAGATCAAATATCAAAGATGAAAAGTTGACCTTAGTTACAGGGAATTTTGCTGATATTGAAAAAATTGCTAAGGAAAATAATTTTTTTCCGGTTGATGGGATTATTGTTGATCTCGGTTTGTCGATGAAACAAATATCTCAGTCTGGAAGAGGATTTTCTTATAAAAATTCCCATGAGGTTTTAGATATGAGGATTAGCCTTGATAATGATCTAACGGCAGAAAAAATTATTAACCATTATTCTCAGTCAGAACTGTATGAAATTTTTGCTAAAAATTCTGAGGAAATAAATTCCCAGGCGATCGCTGACTATATTGTTCATACCCGCAGCATTAAACCAATAAAAACTGTTGGTGATTTGAATAAATTGCTGGAAAGAATTGTTGGCAAAGATGATAAACAAGTTAAGGCAAGAATTTATCAGGGATTGAGGATTGCGGTTAATCATGAATTTGATAATTTAAAAAGTTTTCTTAAGCAAGCAATTGGGTTACTTAAAAAAGATGGTCGACTGGTAGTGATTTCATTCCATTCAGTTGAAGACAGAATTGTAAAAAATTTTATCAGGGAAAATCATTTGTTACAAATTAATAAAAAAGCCATTCGTTCACTAGAAAAGAAAAAATATGAACGTTCGGCCAAATTAAGAATAATTTGTCAATCATGAAAAAAATAATTAATAACCTTATTTGGGTTCTTCTTTTGATGCTGGTTTTTTTAAACGGCTATACTTTTGTTCGCGGAATTCAGTCAGCCAGCGACCTCAGTCAAATGGAACAGAAAATAGTTAGTCTGCGCCGAGAAAACAGAGAACTGGAAACAAAAGTATATGAAATGGATTCGTTGGAATATGCTGCGTCAAGGGCGGCTGATCTTAGTTTTATCAAAAAAGTGACACCAATATATCTAGAGACGTTCAAATACGCAAGAAACAATTGATATGTTTAAACTACGTTTGCTTTTTGTAACTTTTATTCTCGCCTTTTTGCTTGTAATTGGCAGGTTGTTTTACTTTCAGTTTTTAGTTCCAAAAAATTCATTAGAAACCCTATATTTGCAAACAAAAAAAATTTTTCCTGAGCGGGGTAAAATATATGATCGAAATGGACTACCATTAGCGGCAAATCAAACGACTTATTCTATGTATTTTGAGCCTAAGAAAATCAAAGATGACCTTAATTTGATTAAGAAGATTGATGAGGTCATTAAGATTGGTGAATCAACCCTATCTGCCAAAATTGATAAGACAAAAGATTGGGTGGCGGTGAGCAACGATCTTGATAAGGATATAAAAGATAAAATTTCTAAACTTAACCTTTCTGGGGTAGGTTTCGAAGAGGGTTCAAAAAGATTTTATCCTGAAGCCTCATTAGCGGCCCATGTCATGGGTTTTGTTGGGAAAAACTATCAGGGTGACACCGTTGGTTATTTTGGAGTTGAGGGTTATTATGATAAAGACCTAGCTGGTTTTCCAGGGATGCTGAAAACTGAAAGAGACCTGCTTGGCCGCCCAATATTTATTGGAACTCAGGAAAAGATCGATCAAGAAGATGGTCGAGATTTATACCTAACAATTGACCGTTCGATCCAGGCGATGATTAAGCAAAAGTTAATTCAAGGAATGGAAAATTATCAGGCGAGCGAAGGTTGTATTATTGTCGCTAATCCTGAAACTATGGAAATATTAGGTTTAAGTTGTTTACCAGACTTTGACGTTGATAAATACTATTCTTTTTCCGAGTCTTTTTTTAAAAATCCCGCTATTTCTAATCTCTATGAACCTGGATCAATCTTTAAACCGTTGATTATGGCCGCGGCCCTGGAGGAAAAAGCCATTAAAAAAGACGACACTTATAATGAAGAAGGACCAATAAAACTAGGCGAGTATTCAATTCAAACCTGGAATAATAAGTATGAAGGAAAGATTTCCATGACGAGAATTCTTGAAAAATCTTCCAACGTTGGCATGGTTTATGTGGGAGAAAAACTTGGCCAAGACAAGATTTATCAATACTTAAAAAAATATGGTTTTGATAAAACTACCGGAATCGATCTTCAAGGTGAAACGGCTAGTTACTTTAAACCTAAAAACAGTTGGTATCCAATTGATTTTTCGACGGTTACTTTTGGCCAAGGAATTGCGGTAACGCCAATTCAGATGATTCGGGCTTTTGCCGCTTTAATTAATGGAGGAAAGCTTCTTAAGCCGGAAATAGTCAAAAAGATTGTTTCAGGAACAAAGGCAAGTCAGATTAAACCGCAAGTTGAACGTCAGGTTATTAGTGAAGTAACTTCAGCTGTGATCAGAAAAATGCTTTGGTCAACCGTGGAAAACGGGGAGATGAAGTGGGCCAAACCAAAAGGTTATCAAGTTGGTGGTAAAACTGGTACGGCTCAGATTCCGATAAAAGGGCATTACGATCCGACAAAAACTATTGCTTCGTTTATTGGTTTTGCTCCGGTTGACAATCCTAAATTTATTGCCCTGGTGATGTTGAAAGAACCAAAATCATCACCTTGGGGTTCAGAAACAGCTGCGCCTTTGTTCTTTGATGTGGCTAAGGAGTTACTATTGTATTATAATATAGCTCCAGAGAGCAATAACATTGACTAAAAAATGACTCATACTGATCTAAAATTCAATTTTCAGAAAATTAAGAATCTTTATCATTTGGGAATGGCTCTTTTAGCCTCAATCTACTATGGCTTTCCTGCAAAAAAGATTAAAATCATTGCTATAACGGGAACCGATGGGAAAACGACGACAACCGCTCTTGTCTACCACATTCTAAAATTTTCTGGCAAAAAGGTCTCGATGATCTCAACTGTTTTTGCTGAAATTGGCGGTAAAAAATACAATACTGGTCTTCATACAACTACGCCTGATTCATGGATGATCCAAAGACTAATTAAACAGGCGGTTAAAGCTAAAGATGAGTATTTAGTCCTAGAGGTTACTTCGCATGCTCTTGATCAGTTTCGTACCTTTGGAGTTAAGCCAGAAATTGGTTTAATAACCAACATAACCCATGAACATTTGGACTATCATGTTACCTTTGACAACTATTTGATGGCCAAGGTTAAATTACTTCTAGCCTCAAAGCTCTCCCTAATTAATAAAGATCATTCCTCTTTTGACAAAATAAGCGGAATTTTAAGAAATTATAAAAAACCGTATCTAACTTTTGGTTTTAAAAACAAAGCCAACTATTCTTTAAGTCCTAATCAGCTTGAGCCATATATGGCTGAGTTTAATAAATATAATTTTTTAGCGGCCTTTAGCGTCTGTCGTTATCTGAATATTCCGGAAAAAACTATTCTAGATAGTTTTAAGACCTTTATTATGCCTTTAGGAAGGCTCGAGACCGTTTTTAATAAAGGGTTTAGAGTGATTATTGATTTTGCCCATACCCCCAATGCTTTAGACAATGTCTTGTCCGCGGTAAAAAAACACTATGTAAAAAAACCTGGTCGTTTGATTCATGTTTTTGGTAGTGCTGGTGAACGTGATTTCAGCAAAAGACCGTTAATGGGTCAAGTAAGTGCTCAATACGCTGATAAAATTATCCTTACGGAAGAGGACTATCGTTCAGAAAATCCGGACAAAATTTGTCAGCAGATAAGTCAGAAAATACCAACAAAAAAATATTTGATCATTAAAAATCGTTATGAAGCTATTGATAAAGCGATCGAAACAGTTAAAAAAAATGATGTTATTCTCTTAACTGGAAAAGGTCATGAACAGAGTCTCTGTCGGGGAAAAACAGAGTTCCCTTGGAGCGAACATAAATCAGTTAATGAAATTTTGAAAAAATATGATTACATATGATTCAGTTTCTAATTATTTTTTCTCAACGAAAATTAACGATACAAAATATTTTTCCGGCTTTGGGACGAAAAAACTTGGTGATGGTCGGAATATAGATAATATCTTTCAGTTTTTTAGGGAAATCGCACAACCTTATAAAAGTTTGATTATTTTAGAGCAGATACATTCGGCTAATTTATTTTTTTTAGATCAACCAATAAGTGAGTCTTTAAAAAAAATAGAGGATTGCGATGCTCTTATAACCAATCAACCGGAAATGATCTTGGCCGTAAGGACGGCCGATTGTGTCCCGATTATTTATTGTGATAAAAAAAGCGGTTTAACAGCTATCTCTCACCAGGGATGGCGTGGTAGCCTTAAAAGGCTGCAGCAAAAAGTAATTAATAAGATGATTGAACAAGGAGCCGATAAAAAATCTCTAATGGTTTGTATCGGTCCATCCATCAACCAATGTTGCTATGACATTGATGATGATCGTTATTACCAGTTTTTGGAAGAATTTGATGGGTATTCTGATAAAATATTTGTAGCCAAAAGGGGTAAACGGTATCTAAATCTGCCGTATCTAAACTATTTATTGGTAAAAGACCTTGGGATAGAAGACGGTAATATAGATTTTTTCCCTTTTTGCACCAACTGTGATCAGGAAAGATTTTTTTCTTTTCGACGCGATCATAAGAATTATCAAGGGGAAATGTTTAGTTTTGTTCTAAAAAAATCATGAGAAAACCAATTTCCTTAAATCAGTTTAACCACGTTTTTTTTATTGGTATCAAAGGAGTGGCTATGGCTAATTTAGCCGTGGCCTTAAAAAAAATAGGTAAAAGGGTTAGTGGTTCTGATCTCAAAGATGAACAAATAACCGATATTGAGCTGAAAAAAAATAACATCAACTTTGTTGAAGGTTTTGCTCCGGAAAAAATTCCCGCTGATGTCGATCTGATTGTTTATTCGGCGGCTCATCTTGGAACAAAAAACCCGCAGCTGTTGGCGGCTCAGAAAGATGGCAAGCGGATTATCAGCCAAGCCGAGATGATTGATCTTTTGATGGCAACGGCAAAAAATCGAATTGCTATTTGTGGTTGTCATGGGAAAACTACTAGTAGTTCATTATTAGCCTACTGTTTGATTCAGTTGGGAAAAAAACCAAGCTACATTGTCGGTGCGCCTCAGTTCAATAATTACTGGGGTGGTGAAAGTCAAGATAAACAATTTTTTGTTATTGAGGCTGATGAATATGGGGTTAACCCACCAATTGACAAGACGGCTAAATTTTTACTGCTGAGTCCTAATTTTATCATCTGTAATAATATTGATTTTGATCATCCTGATGTCTATAAGGACATTGAACAAACAAAAACAGTTTTTCTTAAGTTTTTTTACAAGCTTTTACGCTTTCATGAAGATCATCCCAGATTAATTGCTTGTTATGACAACCTTAATTTAAGAGAAGTACTCAAACAATTGCCTCGTAAGGCCTATTTAACTTTTGGTTTTTCTGCTAAAGCTGATCTTTTTATAAGCGAAGTTAGCAATAATAGTCAGCTAACTAGTTTTAAGTTAAGATACCAAGGTCACGATCTTGGTCAGTTTCAGATAAAATTATTCGGCAAAAAAAATGTTTCCAATGCCGCGGGCGTGATCTTAATGTTAATACAATTTGGTTTTCCTATTGAAAAAATAAAAAGAATAGTTATTGGTTTTCAAGGAGCCAGGAGACGTTTTGAAGAGGTTTATTTTAAAAATAACATAAACTTTCTTGACGACTATGCTCACCACCCAGAAGAAATAAGAACAACAATTTTGGCGGCTCGGGAAAGATTTAAAACCAGACGAATAATAATAATTTTTCAACCACATACTTTTTCTCGGACGAAATCTCTTTTACATGATTTTGTAAATAGTCTATCTTTGGCAGACATTAGTTTATTAGCTCCAATATTTGCTTCGGCGCGAGAAAAAAAAGAAAACTTTGAAATTTCTTCAGAAAGAATACAAAGAGAAGCGGAGAAAAAAGGCTATTTTAATGTCCAATCTCAGCCGTCAAATCAAGAGATTCTAAACTGGCTGAAGAAAAATCTTCAATCAGATGACGTTGTTTTTACTATGGGAGCTGGAAATATATATAAACTTAAAAAGGGGATTGTGGCTATTATTGATCAAATAAAAAAACCTTTAACAATCCCCGCATCAAAACAAAATGAGAAAAAACTTTATTTTGCCTTAGAAAAAAGGCTGGTTAGAGGAAGGTTAGAGTTTAACAAAGGTATATCTCATTACTTAAGTTGTAAAATAAAGACCACCGCGCAATTTTTTTTTGAAGCAAAAACTAGAGATGACTTAATTAAGGTCTTAAAAGCCTGTCAAGAAATGAAACTTAAATTGACCTTTATCGGTGGTGGATCAAACTTTGCCATTATTTCTGACAGAATCGGAGGTTTAGTCGTCAAAAATAACTATATTAGTAAACAAAAAATTAAAGAAGATAAAAACTACGTTTATTACTCAATTTCTTCAGGTTATCCAGTAATGAAGTTAATTAACGAATTGGTTGAAGAAAAGCTTTCTGGTTTGGAATATCACTATGGTTTACCAGGTAGTGTCGGGGGGGCTATTTATATGAACTCAAAATGGACAAAGCCTTGGTCATACTTCAGCGACAGTTTGGTCGAGGCGACCCTGGTTGATGCCGATGGTACAGAAAAAAAAAACCAAACACACCCAACACA